>CAZHKB010000020.1:0-16658 GCA_964533405.1 uncultured Phycisphaeraceae bacterium
GCCCGGGCTTGGGGGGGGGCCGCGGCTGTGAGCCGCCACGCCCGATCAACCGGGAGAGTTGAGATCGCCCGCTCTGGGTGCCCTCCACCAGCCGCTCAAAGCCGCGGCTGGTGGCACGTCGAGGCACGCCTCACGAGCCGATCGATTTCCCCGCCAGGTACTCATCAATCCTTGCTATCGCCCGCGTCGTCGCCTCCGTCTCCCACTTCGCCAACTCGTCGCGCAGCGCGCGGGACTGGGCCTCGAATCGAGGCTCGGGCCACCTTGCCGCCGAGAGCAGGAGCCCCAGCGGCATGCCGTACGGGTGGCGGACCTGATCCCCGTTGCCCTCGGTGCGGGCCGCCGCCACGTCGCGCGTCAGGCGCTCGAAGCAGCGTGCGATCGTCGGACGCAGCGCGGCCAGCACCGCGGGGTCCACCGCCTGGGCCACCCGGAAATAGTTCAGCAGATACTCCCGCTGCAGCGGGTCGGGGTTCTCCAGTTCGCGGTCGAATCGGGCCGCCAGGTCGGGCAGTCCTGCGATCCGGGCCAGCGCCAGGCCGTGGTGCGCCTCGGACTTGTCGATGAACAGGTGCGTGACGAATGTCGCCAGGGGTGCATCATCCGGCATCGCGTCCAGTTCGGCCTTGTGGCCCGCATCCCGCTTGATCGCCCCGACGCGGTTGCGTTCCTCCTGCTCGCGCTCTTGATCGCCCGCGTTGGCCAGCCTGGCGGCGGCCTCGCCCTGGTCGCGCACCCACAGCACCCCCGCAGTGACCAGCGAGCCTGCGGCCGCGATCAGCAGGGGGGTGCCCGCGATCCGCGGGACCAGTGAGCCCGCGAGCCACGCCGGGTCTCCCCACGCGAGCAATCCGACGAACAGGTTGGCGTAGACTGGCGGCAACACCGCCCCCAGCCAGCCGAAGAGCCAGCGTCGCTCCAGGTTCCGCTCCATCGACAGGCCCAGCCCCATCACACTCAGGAACGCCAGCGGGGCCGTGATGAGCAGCACAAGAAAGCAGGCCATCGCCCAGGGCGTGACGAACCACGCCAGCCCGCCCCGCCCGGCCACCATCCACGCGCGGCCACCAGCGTGAGGATCCAGCCCAGCAGGTTGAGGATGAAGAAGATGATGATGCCCATGGCGTCTGGCCCACTGGGCACGCGCATGGTGAAGCCCTTGGTCCCGCCCACCAGCGCCACGACGGTGAACAGCGAGAAGCCAAGGGCGATCGTGGCGATGATGGAAAGGGTGAGGTCCATGGGATGAGTGGATCACGCGACGTGGGGGGATGAGCCTTGGGCGGACGGTCTAACCGGGTGGAGGCGGAGCGGGCGGCCCGCCCGACGCTGGAGGGGGTCGGGTTGTCCGGCCCGACCCCAGGTGTTTCGCCCGATGACACACTCGGCGTGTGGTGACCTGTCTCCGCCCCCGGCCGGGCCTGGAAGCCCCGCTCCCTCGTGGGTGCTCCGCCCTTCTGGTGGGTTCAAAGACTCTCCAGGCGCCGCGTCGTCTCCTGCTCGACCAGTGCTCCCAGCAGCGGCCCCAGTTCTCCCGCGAGCACGTCGCGGAGTTGGAACTTCTGGTCGAGGCGCTCGTCGGCGACGATGCCGTCCTGGTAGCGATAGACCCGGACCTTTTCGGAGCGTTGACCGGTGCCGATCTGGGTGTTCCGCGCCTCGGTGCGAGCCGCGTGGACCTTGGAGCGCTCGAGGTCGTACAGGCGGGCCAGGAGCAGGCGTCTGGCCCGCTCGCGGTTCTGCTGCTGGCTCTTGGATTCCTGCATCCGGACCTCGATGCCGGTCGGGCGGTGCAGAAGCCGCACCGCAGTGGCCACCTTGTTGACGTTCTGCCCGCCAGGTCCCTGCGAGGTCGTCACGTTCTCGTCCACGTCCGCCCAGTTGATGGTCACCTGGACCTCTTCGGGCTCGGGGAGCACGGCCACGGTGGCGGTGGAGGTGTGGATCCGACCGGCCGCCTCGGTCGCTGGCACCCGCTTGACCGAGTGAACCCCCGCCTCAAAGGCAAGTTCAGACCAGACGCCCTCCCCGATGACGTTGGCGACCACATGGCGGATTCCGCCAACCGACGTGTCGGGCGTGACTTCCAGCACTTCCAGCGACCAGCCCCGCTTTGAGGCGTAGCGGGCGTAGATGTCCAGCAGATCGCGGGCCCAAAGCCCGGCCTCATCGCCGCCCGTGCCAGCCCGGACCTCCAGGATCACCGACCCGACCTTGCGGTCCTCCGCGTTCACCAGGGCCGACTTGACGCTCTCAATCGTTTGCGCCGCCTCGACTTCCACTCGGACCAGTTCCTCGCGGGCCATCCCCAGCAGCTCCGGATCGCCCGACCCCCCGGATTCAGTGGCGACCGTAGCCCGAAGATCGCCCGCTTCGCCCAGCAGGGCCAAATACTTGCGCCAGCCGTCAGAGGCCGGGGCCAGGGCGGCCCGCTGGATTGACAGGTCACGGACCCGCCGGTGGTCGGCCAGCACGGAGGGGTCCTCCAGCAGGGCCGAAAGGTCGGCGTGCTGGCGTGCGAGGCGGTCAAGCCGGTCCCGGACTCGATCCGACAGGTTTTCCCCTGGGCTTGGCGGCATTCCGTCTCAGGATAGGCGGGGAGCGGAATTGAACCCCCGGATGCGGTTTGCGACATCCGCCGAACAAAGTGTTCAGACACGATTGACTTGCATTCGCGCTGAGTTCCGATATCTTGGCGCAGCCTTTGAGGGGGATGGACCCCCCGTCCTGCCCCAGCGTCTCCACGGAGGATCGAGAGAGAGTCCCACAGTCCACGATTCTGGTTCACCGGCAGGTGGGAACGCCCGGCAGAGGTTGCCGCAAGCCGAAACGATTGACCGACCCGGCGCCCTAGGCCGAGCCGCGACAAACCCAACACTGCACCCTCCTTTCATCGAGGCTCCGCTTAAGTGCGGGGCCTCGGTGTGTTTTTGGGGGGTGGTGGCACGCGGGCGCGGGCGGCGGCGCATGTCGCGCGGGTTGCGGGATTGCTGGTGTGCGGTTGTTCGTCCTTGGTCCTCAGTCCTGCGTCCTCAGTCGTAAGCCCGGGTGGTCGCGGTGGCTGCAATCCGGGACGCGACGGCCCCAATGATGGTGACCAGATGGGGTTGCCGGCGATGGATCGCCCGAAGACCGGCTCGCGGGCCGGTGGAGAAGCGCATGAGCGACGCGATCGTGCTGAGACAAGTGCGCAAGACCTTTGGCGAGAAGGTGGCCGTCGAGGGGCTGGACCTTCGCATCCCCACCGGCTCGCTCACCGGTTTCATCGGCCCCAACGGCGCGGGCAAGACCACCACCATCCGCATGATCATGGCGATCCTGTTCCCGGATTCGGGCGATCTGGAGGTCCTGGGCAAGCGATCGGCCGTGCAGAGCAAGGACCGCATCGGCTACCTGCCCGAGGAGCGGGGCGTCTACAAGAAGATGAAGGTGGGGGCGTTCCTTGAGCACATGGCACGCCTGAAGGGCTGCCACGGCCCGGACGTGCGCCGTCGCGTCCAGCGCTGGCTGGCCAAGGTCGAACTCGAGGGCGTTGAGAAGAAGAAGTGCGAGGAACTCTCCAAGGGCATGCAGCAGAAGGTGCAGTTCATCTCGTCGGTGATCCACGAGCCGGACCTGGTCATTCTGGATGAGCCGTTCAGCGGGCTGGACCCTGTGAACATGCGGCTGCTGCGCGACCTGATCCTGGAGCAGCACACCTCAGGGCGGACGGTGATCTTCTCGACGCACGTCATGCACACGGCCGAGGCGCTGTGCGACCAGATCGTGATGATCAGCCGCGGCAAAAAGGTGCTCGATGCCCCGCTGGCGGAGATCCAGCGACGACACGAGGCGCGGACCATCGAGTTCGAGCCGGTCCAGGCCGGGGGCGACCTGGGCCCGATCGAGCGGGTCGCGGGCGTGGGGGCGGTCCGTCGCACCGAGCGGGGCGGCGTGGCGGAGGTCCGCGAGGGCGCCAGCGTGCCGGAGGTGTTGGGTCGCGTGGCGTCGGCGATGCCGATGTGGCGTGTGGCGATCCAGAGGCCGAGTCTGGAGGACCTGTTCATCGACATCGTGAAGCGGCAGGGCGAGGAGGATGTCGAGGGCCTGCGGGCCGCCATGCAGGACGCGGGGCAGCTGGTGGGCGCTGGGGCCCAAGGGGGTGAGTCGTGAACCGGATCTTCCAGATCGCGCGGCGTGAGTTCGTGACCACGGCGATGACCAAGGCGTTCATCATCGGCGCGCTGGTGTTCCCGGCGGTGATCGCGCTGGCGATCCCGCTGATCATCATGCTGTCGAAGCAGGCCGAGGCGCCCAAGGTGGTCGGCACCGTCGCGATCATCGACCCCAGCGGCCTTGGGCTGGAGCGCATCCGCGCCAGCCTGACGCCCGAGGCGATCTCGGCCCGCCGTCCGCAGGCGGCGTCCCAGATGCAGGAGCAGGCGATCCAGCAGGCCCAGTCGGGTGCCCAGATGACCCCCGAGCAGGCGACGGAAATGATGGACCAGGCCCGGACCATGTCGGCCAAAATCCCGGAGTTCACGGTCGAGGGTGTCGCGGATGGCGCGGACCTCGAGGAGCAGAAGCGGGCCGTGTGGGACGAGGGTCCCCAGGGCCAACCGGATTCGCAGCGCCGCCTGGCTTTGATCGTGCTCGATCCCGACGCGATCCGGCGCGGCGAGGGCGCGGACCGCTTCGGCACCTTCGAGATCTTCCATCGACCCAAAATGGACGATCGCATCGTCGACGAGATCCGCGACGGGGTCCGCGAGGCGATCCAGACCGCCCGGTACGCGGCCTATGGCCAGGACGCCGCGTGGCTCGATGCGCTCACCACCGTCGACCGCCCCCGCGTGATCGAGGTCACCGCCGAAGGCGAGCGCGACTCCACGTCGGCCTTCGGCATGTTGCTGCCGTTCGCGTTCATGGTGCTGCTGATGATGTCGGTGATGATCGGGTCGCAGTACCTGCTGACGACGACGATCGAGGAGAAGTCCAGTCGTGTCGTCGAGGTGCTGCTGTCGGCCGTTTCCCCGATGCAGTTGATGACGGGCAAGGTCCTGGGGCAGATGATGGTGGGGCTGGTGATGCTCGCCGTGTATGGCGGGCTGGGCGTGGCCGCGCTGGTCGCGTTCGCGCTCACCAATCTGATCGAACCCATGTCGCTGGTTTATCTGCTGGCCTTCTTCATTCTTGAGTACGTCATGCTCGCTTCGTTGACGGCGGCGGTGGGCGCGGCGGTCAATGAGCTGCGCGAGGCCCAGAGCCTGCAAGGCCCGATCATCATGCTGGTGATGATCCCGTACATCCTGTGGCTGCCACTCTCGATGGGCCCCAACGCGCTGTGGGCCCAGATCCTGAGCTTCATCCCGCCGATCAGCCCGTTCGTGATGATGATCCGCGTGACCTCGACCGATCCGCCGCCGCTGTGGCAGCCACTGCTGGCGATCGGCGTGAACGCGGTGGGGTGCTACGTCTGCCTGTGGCTGGCGGCCAAGGTGTTCCGCGTGGGCCTGCTCATGTACGGCAAGCCGCCGAACCTGGCGACTCTGGTGAAGTGGGTGAAGATGGCGTAGGGAGCCCTGAGCGCAGGCTCAGGAGTGACGAAGCGACGCGGAGACGCAGTGATGGAGGAACCTGCCCCTTCATCCACCAACCAGCAGCGCCTCGAACCCGCGCCGCCCGGTCGCCGGCGTCCGCGCGGCGAGGGCGCGGGAGTGCAACTCGTCGTCGCTCGCCGCGAGGGCGATGAGGCGCCAGGTGTCCACGAAGACGCCCATCATCGCTTCGGAAGCCCCGTCGTGGAGTGATCGTGCCGGGCTGCGAAATCGGGTGGCAGGCCCATCGAACGGGCCGCGGCGGCGATCGTGTCGAAAGCGTCTGCCGCCGCCCCGTTCGTCGCCGTTCCATTGGGCAGCACGATCGTCACAGGCGCGTTGGGCGCGATCCCAACCGGCATCGGCTCGTCGAGCACCACCTGCTTCCCGTCGTAATGCCCTCGGATCGGGGTCATGTTCGGATTCCATCCAGTCCGACGCGCAACTCACGGTTACGATCCCGCGTTGCAGCTCCGCCACCACAACTGCGGCGAAGCGATCGCGGTCATCGACCTCGCCCGCATGTCCTACGCCCATGCCTACCGCGTCCAGATTGAGCATCTCGAACGCCTTGTCGCCTCGCGGGATTCGGCCACCCCGACTCCCGGAGTGATCCTGCTGGTCGAGCACGAGCCGGTGATTACAGTGACGCCCCGACCGGGCGCGGCCGGGCATGTGCTCGCGTCGTCGAGCGTCCTGGCCGACGCCGGCGTTGACGTCGTCCACACCGATCGCGGCGGCGACGTCACCTACCACGGCCCCGGGCAGCTCGTCGTCTACCCCATCATCGACCTCAACGCCCACGCCCTGCGGATCATCGACTACATCCGCTTGCTCGAGGCCGCGATTCTCGACGCGCTGGCCACCTTCGGCATCCAGGCCCATACCGATCCCGCCGCCACCGGCGTTTGGGTGCGGTCCGTCGGGCAGCCCGGGGCGGCGCTCGGCCAGCCTGCCCCGGACGACGCCGCCGACTTCTCCGACGCCAAGATCGCCGCCATCGGCGTCCGCGTCCGCCAGTGGGTCTCGATGCACGGGCTGTCCATCAATGTCGACCCCGACATGGCCCACTTCGACCTGCTCGTGCCCTGTGGGCTGCATGGGAGGCCGGTCACCAGCATGGCTCGCCTTCTGGGCGCGCGGGGACCCACGATGGACAGCGTGAAGTCGGCGGTCGTGGGCGCGCTTCGAGCCCGCCTTGACGAGCGCTTTCGCGGGCGGGTTCCCTCCGCCGCGTCGCCGCGGCTGCCGGGTTGACGCCCTCTGGGCACGCTCAACCCGCCGCCCGCCGCCGATTCCGGCGCATACCATCGCCCCTTGCCGACCAACTCACCCGGCCCTGCCAGGGCCCACGGGGGCGCGTGGAATGACCCGAGACGAGATCCTGACCAAGGTCCGCGAGGTACTGGTCGACGCGCTGGCGGTCGATGAGCAGGACGTGACGCCCGAGGCCAGCCTGCGGGCCGACCTGGGGGCAGAGTCGATCGACTTTCTCGACATCGTCTTCAAGCTCGAACAGGTCTTCGGGATCAAGATTCCGCAGGGCGAACTGTTCCCCGAGAACGTGTCGCAAGACGCGAGGTATGTGCAGAACGGCAAGGTCACGCCCGAGGGCATGGCCGTGCTGAAGGAGCGCCTGCCCCACGCGGACTTCTCGCGGATCCCCGACGCGCCGGACATCAAGCGGGTCGCCGACGTGTTCACCGTCGACTCGCTCGTGGAGTTCGTGGCGCGGAAGGTCGGGGCGTGAGTTCCTCGGCCTTTGCATCTGAGATTTGAGACTTGGGGTTGGAGATCTGGAATCTGGGATCTCGACTCTCGATTCGGGGTCTCAGTTCCGAGAATCCAAACCTGAGACTGGCCGCCCCATGCGCTGGATGTGGATCGACAGAATCCTGAGCCTCGACCCCGGCCAGCGCCTGGTGGCCGTCAAGAACATCTCCATGGCCGAGGAGCACCTGCACGATCACTTCCCGGCGGTGGGGGAGTCGGTCGGGCGGCCGGCGGCCGCGGTGGTGGGGCAGCCGACGCCTCGTGCCGCCATGCCGATCATGCCCGCCACGCTCATCATCGAGGGGATGGCCCAGTCCGCGGGCATCCTGGTCGGGCACGCCGGCCAGTTCAAGCAGAAGGTGCTGCTGGCCAAGATCACGCGGGCGGAGATCGAGCAGGACGCCGTGCCCGGCGACACGCTCCGCTACACCGCGACCATCCAGAGCCTGAGTCCGCAGGGCGCGTCGACGCAGGGCGTGGTTGAGTTGCGACGGGCCGGGGCGGGCGAGTTCACCCCCATCGGACGCGTCGACCTCATGTTCAGCCATGTCGATCAAGCGATGTCCGGCGTCGGGGGCGTGGAGATGCCCCGCGAGAACTTCGTGTTCGGCGAGGCATTCAAGACCCTGCTGAGAACGAGCGGGTTTGGGTGAGGCGCCCACCAAGCCACTCAACAGAAACGGCGGCGCGAGCCGTCGGCCACCACACGGCCTCGGCGCGGGTGCCATGACAAGCGGAGTGCTGGGTCGAGGCGGTTGGCGAGCTCGGCGCCGGGCCGCATTCGGTAGGTGGCCGACCGCGCGCGCGGCCGGTTCTGCGGAGCCTGGACGGGTCACACGTCCAGATTCTTGACCTCAAGCGCGTGATCTTCGATGAACCGCCGGCGTTCCTCCACGTTCTCACCCATCAGCGTGGAGAACAGGCGGTCGGCCTCCGCGGCCTCGTCCATCGTCACCCGCAGCAGCGTCCGGCGCGTGGGGTCCATCGTGGTCTCCCACAACTGCGAGGCGTCCATCTCGCCCAGGCCCTTGAACCGCTTGACCTGCATGCCCCGCCGACCGATCTCGTGCAGCGCGGGCAGAATCTGGGCCAGCCCCGCGGCCTCCACCAGCTTCGCGTCGGCGCGGAACGGGCGGGCGGCCCGCTCAGAATCCGCTCCCCCAACGCTGTCCTGACCCTCTGACTCACCCGCGCCCTGGGCGGACTCTCCGTCGCTGGCGGCACCAGCGGCGTCAGACCCCACCGCTTCCTCATCCGAGGTCGTGCCGTTCGCGGGCGCCGCCGAACCGTCGGCGACCTGCGCACTTGCGGCGCTGCGCGACTCCATGCCCCACGCGTACCGCGTGGGCATCCGCTCGCCCGTGACCGATTCCTCCTGCACCAGCCCGTAATCCTCGATCGACAGCCCGATCTCCTCGAGTTCCGTGAACAGGCGCGCCAGTTCCTTGTTCTCGTGCAGTTCGCGGATCGTGGCTGTTGCCTTCTGAGGCCCGGGGGACGCCTGCGCGGCGCTGGGAGCGGCCAAGCCGGGTCCGGCGTCGCCCTTGGAATGCGAGGTCGTCGTTCTCGGTGACCCGCCCCCAACCGGCGCTTCCGCCCCATCCGCGAGCCGTAGCCCATGCCGCGCGATGATCGCGTGCGCCTGCTGCTCGCTCCACGCGAACCGCTCCTCGGTCCGCCCGCCGTCGGGGCCGATGGCCCGCCACACGACGCGGTGGGTCGGCAAGCCGCCCTGACCATCGGGGTCCTGCTTCCTCGTCTTGAGCAAATCAGCGAAGCGCGTGCCGCGGCGCTCGGCGATCTCCACCAGCTCGTGCAAGCGCCGGATCTGAACGATCGCCCGCTTGGCCGCCGCTCCCTCGATGCGGTGCGTCACCCGCACCTCATCCCCGGCCCGCTCGACCTTGCTCACGTCCCGCACCAGCAGCACCGCCCCCTCCAGCCCGAGTTCGGTCAGCGTGTCCTGCATCGTCTTCTCGTTGAGGACGTACTGGCTGCGCTTCCCGCGGCTCACCTGGTACAGCGGCGGCTGGGCGATGTAGATGTGCCCGCGTTTGATGAGCTCGGGCATCTGGCGGAAGAAGAAGGTGAGCAGCAGGGTGCGAATGTGCGAGCCGTCCACGTCGGCGTCGGTCATGATGACGATGCGTCCGTAGCGCAGGCGGGACGCGTCGAACTCCTCGCCGATCCCGCACTTGAGAGCCTGGATCAGCGTCCTGATCTCCTCGAAGCCCAGGATCTTGTCCAGGCGCGCCCGCTCGACGTTCAGGATCTTGCCCTTGAGCGGGAGGATCGCCTGGTTCTCGATCTCGCGCCCCTGCGTCGCGCTGCCACCCGCGGAATCACCCTCGACGATGAACAGCTCGGCCTTGTCGGACTCCTTGGTCTTGCAGTCCCGCAGTTTGTGGGGCATCGAGCCCGAGTCGAGCGCGCTCTTGCGCCGGGTCAGCTCCCGGGCCTTGCGGGCCGCTTCCCGCGCCTGGGCCGCGACGATGCCCTTCAGGCACAGGCGCTTGGCCTCGCCCGGGTGCTCCTCCAGCCAGCCGTCCAGAGCCTCGCCCACCGCCGCGGAGACGAAGTTCTCGACCTCCGGATTGAGCAGCTTTTCCTTGGGCTGGTTGTTGAACGTCGGATTCGGCAGCTTGACGCTGATGATCGCGACCAGGCCCTCGCGGAGGTCCTCGCCCGTGGGGACGGGGTCTGAATCGCGGATGATGCCGGCCTTGCGTGCGTAGGCGTTGAGTGTCCGCGTCAGCGCCAGTTTGAACCCCTGCGCGTGCGTACCGCCGTCCACGTTGTTGATGTTGTTGGCCAGCGCCAGCAGCGTCTCGTTGTACCCGTCGTGATACTGCAACGCGACCTCGCACACCAGGTACTGATCCGGCACGTCCTTGCGCACGTACACCGGGCTGCTCACGGGCGTCTTGCCGCCCATCAGGTAGGCGATGTACTCCAGCAGACCGTTGTCGGCCCGGAACACGTCCGACTTGGGCTCGCCGTCCGGCCCCACACGCTCGTCATCCAGGCGGATCGTCACGCCCGGATTCAGGAACGCCAGTTCCCGCAGGCGAGTCGCCAGAGTCTGGTAGTTGAACTCCGTCTCCGGAAAGATCGTCGCGTCCGGCTTGAACGTCACAATCGTTCCGCTCTTGCGCGACGCCCCGGCGGGGATCGGTCCGACCTCGTGCAGCGCCTCGACCACCCGTCCGCGCTCGAATGCGATCGCCTGGATCCGCCCGCTCCGCCACACCTGGGCCTCAAGGTGCTCCGACAGCGCGTTGACGCAGGACACGCCCACGCCGTGCAGACCCCCCGAAACCTTGTACGCCGACCCCTCCTGCCCGAACTTCCCGCCCGCGTGCAGTTTGGTCAGCACGACCTCGATCGCCGATCGCCCGTTGAGGTTGGGGTCCTCGTGCTTCATCGGGTCGGTCGGGATGCCGCGCCCATCGTCGGACACGCGGCACGAGCCGTCCGCCAGAATCGCGACCGAGATGTGGCGGGCGTGGCCGGCCATGGCCTCGTCGATCGAGTTGTCCACGACCTCGTAGACCATGTGGTGCAGGGCATTCAGGCCCGTGCCGCCGATGTACATGCCGGGGCGCTTGCGGACCGCCTCCAGACCTTCCAGCACCTGAATCTGGTCGGCGTCGTAGGCACCCGTGGTCGAGGGCAGGCCGTTGTTGGTGTCGACGGAGTTTGGTTGATTCGGGCCGGCCGTGGCCACACGGACCGCCATGCCGGCGGGCGTGGAACCCGACGAAGACTCGCCTGCGGGAGCGGCGGAAGCGACGGGTCGGAGTGCGATGGTGTCGGCGTTTTCGGGCATGGTTGTCGGTCGTCGGGCCGTCGGCAGGCCCCGTCGGAAGGGTCCGAACCACCCGGAAAACCCGGGTGTTTTCCTGAGGCTGAATGATAGGAAAGCCGGTCCGTCGGGACCGGCTCGGGACTGAAGTTCGTGCTGATTCAGGCGAGCCGTGCGCCCCGGTGCGGCGGGGCAAGTCAAGCGGAGACTATCACCGCTTGAGCCCCCAGTTTCCAGCCCGGGGGTGTTCGATTCTCGCTTCAGATACGCCAGCCCCGCGAACGACCGGCGCGATACCTCACGTCCGAAGTCGCAGGACTTCGCCGACGGACCCAGCGGTCCCGACCAGCGCTCGGTTCACTTCTTGTCGGTCTTCTCGGCCTTCCAGACCTCAACCCACTTGGACTTCCAGCGCCGCGACCCGCCGTTGCGACACTTGGTCTGCCACTTGATCTTCTTGCGAACCATCGGCATCGGTCGTCTCCTTCGCCCCGCGCCTGGGCGACGGGGAAGGCATCATAGCGCCGTGACCCGCCGGGACCGTGCCAGATCGCCTCACCGCCTCACCAGCACCTCCTGCACCTCGCCCGACGCCCCGCCACGCAGGTTGATCGACAGCAGCCTGGCCCGCTCGGCCTGATATCGGAAGATGCTCATCGCGGTCGTGCCCTCCGAGTCGAGCATCACCTCGGTCTCCCGCAGCACCAGCACGCCGGCCGCCAGCGTCCACTCGCCTGTCACCACCCGTCTGGTTTCCTTGTCATCGACCTTGGCTTTGTACTCGGCCATGTAGGTGCCGTCGTCTTTGATGGTAATCGTGGCCGTCATGGCCTCAAGTCGCTTGCGTTCCTTTTCCTTTGCGGCGTTGATCTCGGCGGGCGAGGGACCGGCGGCTTCATTGGCCGCGGGTTGGGCGGGCTGGGCCGCACCGCCCGCGCCCTCTCCGGCTGCGGGTGGCGGCGTCGCGGCGCGGGCCGGGCGAGCGGCTTCCCGCAGACGCAGGTCGACACGCCGCAGCGCTTCGTCCGTCATCGTCCGGGTGTCGAGGGTCCACGCTCCCACGATGGTGCGGTCGCTGGCGGGCTCGGGCGTTGTCTCGCCGCAGCCCGTCAGGGCGGCGGGCATGGCTGTGCAACCAAGGGCCAGAATGATCGAACAGACATTCGGACGAAGCATGCGTCGTTCCCTTTGACGAGGAGGAGTTGAACCATAACGGCACAAAGGACACCAAGGTCAATGCCGGCACCAAGGAACTCAGGGCGACCGCGTCGGTCACCGGCTTCGCGGCCCAGCGTTGTTTCCTTTGGGCCTTTGTGGTTGGTCCGGCTTCCCAGCCCCCGCAGGTTATCAGAACGGGACCGACCCCTCACAATCGGCACAAACGCCGATCGCCGTGAGACGGGAGGCGTCGCCCGCGGGCCTGTTCCGCATCCCCCGCCCCCGCAACGCCCGTCCCCCGGCGCGTTATACAGGCGTCTATGGGCGCCGGGTGGCTCGGAAAGATGGTGCAGGTCCGCCGGGGCGAGCAAGCGCCCACCGTTCTGGCCGCCGTCGCCTTCGCGCTCATCCTCTACTCCTACGCCCTGCTCCGCCCCGTCCGCGAGGCCATGGGCATCCAGCGCGACTTCAACGACCTCTACTGGCTCTGGATCGCCACGCTCATCGGCATGGTGATCGCCAACGTCGTCTACGCCTTCCTCGCCACGCGCATCCCCACCCGACTGCTGGCCAGCACCACGTACCGCGTCTTTGGCCTCAGCCTGGCCGCCTTCGTCGTCCTGCTCACCCTGTGGCCTGGGCTGGTCGACGACCCCTTCGCGACCATCCCTGGCTGGATCGTCCGTTCGCCCGTGCCCCAGCCGATCACGGTCGGGCACGCGTTCTACGTCTGGCTCAGCGTGTTCAATCTCTTCGCCATCTCGCTGTTCTGGGCCCAGGCCGCGGGCACGTTCACGCTCGAGCAGGCCAAGCGCCTGTACCCGCTCATCGCCGCCGGCGGAACGATCGGCGCGCTCGCCGGCTCCTTCACCACCACCATGCTCGCCCGCGAGGTGCAGCCCGCGGGCATCATGGCGCTCTCGCTCATCCTGCTCCGGCTCGCGGTCATGGCCGGGGCGTGGGCGTTTGGACGCCAGGCGGGCGACACGACTTTGACCCGGCCCACCGGCGCAGCCACGACCGCCACCGCCGCGCGCCCAGGCCGTCCGCGCCTCAACGCGTGGCGGGGTCTGCGCAACGTCGTCGCCTCCCCCTACCTCGCCTCCATCGGCGCGTGGGTCATGCTCCTGGCCATCGCATCCTCGCTCATGTACTTCACCCAGGTCGAGATCGTCCGCGATCAGGGGCGCGACCTCCAGGAGCGCGTCTTCCTCTTCGCCAAGATTGACCTGCTCACACAGGGCTTTACGCTCCTGCTCCAACTCGCGGCCACCGCGATGCTCCTTCGCCTGGTCGGTGTGGGCCGTCTCCTGCTCGCTTGTCCCATCGTGCTGGTGGTCGGGTTCATCGCGATCGCCGCCGCCGATGCCCTCCCCGGAATCGCCCGTGATGGCTACCTGGGCTCGCCGGCCGCCGTATTCGAGCTGGGAATCTTGGCCGTCAGCCCCGTGTACGCCATCATGGCCCTCTTCCAGGCCTCCTTCCGTGCCGCCGAGCGAGCCATCGCCCGCCCCGCCCGTGAAACCCTCTTCTCCGTCGTCGCCCCCGAGGAGAAGTACGTCACCAAGCCCGCCATCGACACCTTCGTCTATCGCAGCGGCGACGTCCTGGGCTCCACGCTCCACGGCTTCCTCCACTCCATGCAAGCCGGGCTCGTCCCCATCCTGACCATCGTCGGTCCGCTCGCGATCCTCTGGGCCGCGCTGGGCCTGTGGCTGGGCTGGAAGCAGAAGAAGCTCGCCCCAACGGACCCGCGCGTGTGAGCACGCGAAGCCCGGGTGACACCAGCCCGCGCCCGCGTTGGGCCGCGCGACTGGTGCGACCCCGCAATCGCCCCATTCTCCACGGGGCACCATCACGCCTCAAACGCATTCGGACTGGTGGCACCCCCGCGCCCCAGGAGCATGATCCTGCCAGCACACGGATGCAGCCCGTCCGCACCCGCCGGTGTATACGCCAGACCGGGGCGGGCGCCTTGTCCCGAGACCCATGCCCTCGTCGCCTGACGGGTCGGCACACCCACTCCACACGGATTCCCCTCGCAACTGATCGTCAACTCGAAACGAGCATCCATGACCATTCCCAGCCGCCCAGACCCCCGCTCCGCATCCCCCGCCTCGCGCCGCGAGTTCCTCCGCGCCGCCGCTACGGTCGGCGCGCTGGCCGCCGTCTCCCCGGTATCGTTGGCGATGGACCCCCGCGCCAAACCCCGCCGCCAGCCCGGCGAGGCCGACCGAAAGATGAAGATCCTCATCCTCGGCGGCACCGGCTTCCTTGGGCCCATCATGGTCCGCCACGCCCTGGCCCGTGGCCACGAGGTGACGCTCTTCAACAAAGGGACCCGCGACGAGATGTTCCCCGACCTCGAGCAGATCCTCGGCGACCGCTACGAGGACAACGCACTGGACGGCCTCAAGGGCCGCCAGTTTGACGCCTGCATCGACACCTGGACCTACCTGCCCTTCATCGTCCGCCGTTCCGCCCAAGCGCTGAAAGACAGCGTCGGCAACTACCTCATGGTCTCCACCATCTCCGTCTACGGCGAACGCAACGACGTCGACATGACCGAGGACGCCCCGCTGGCCACCATGCCCGCCCACATCGTCCCGACAATCACCACCAACCGCCAGATCGGCGAGCACTACGGCGCGCTCAAGGCCCTGTGCGAGCAGACCATCGCCGACGTCATGGGCGGCCGCTCCTGCAACGTCCGCCCCGGCCTCATCGTCGGGCCACGCGACCCCTCCAACCGCTGGACCTGGTGGCCCTGGCGCGTCCGCAAGGGCGGCGACATGATCGGCCCCGGCAAGCCCGAGCACTACACCCAGATCATCGACGTCCGCGACTGCGGCGAGTTCTGCGTCACCGCCGCCGAACGAAGCCTCACCGGCGACTACAACTGCGTCACCCCCTCCCGCGCCATGACCATGGGCTCCATGCTGGACGCCTGCAAGAGGGTGACCAACTCCGACGCCACCTTCACCTGGATCGACCAGGACTTCCTCGAAGCACAGGGCGTCTCCGCCTGGGGCCACATGCCCGCCTGGATCCCGCCCACCGCCGACGGCTATGAGGGCTTTGGCCAGCTCAGCGTCGAGAAGTCCGTCGCCAACGGCCTCACCTTCCGCCCGCTGGAAGACACCGTCAAGGTCACACTCGAGTGGCTCGACACCCTCACCCCTGAGCAGGTCGCCGCCATTGCCGGCGGATTCGTCGAGGGCCGCAACGGCGGCGTGCCCCCGGAGATGGAGGCGGCGGTTTTGGCCGCGTGGAAGGCCCGCAACGGCTGACTGGCGGCGGCCCCGACGAGGCGGGGTGCGCAAGCCCCCGCATGTGTGGCCGGGCGGGGCGGTGCTCAACCGGCAAACACGCGGGGGCTGGCGCCGCCCGCCCCGTTTGCACACGGGCAGGACCATACTTCGATCCAAAGCCCAAGGCTCTGGCCCCGGCTCTGCGCCCCGTTGCGCCCGGGCAGGACCCTACTTCTCCGCGCTCAGGTAACAGATGAATGCCGCGCACGCCTCCCCCTGCTTGGCCGGCGTGAACACGCCGTTGCCCGACCCCTTCTTGTCGTCGCCCTCCCAGTACACCGTCACATTCCTGAACCCCGCCTCCGACAGCAACTCCTGGATCTCGGGCAGCGTCCAGAGGCGCCATGTGTACGTGAACGCGTTGCGCATCCGCGTGCCGTCGGCGAAGTGGAAGTGGATCGCGCAGTCCATCTTGCCCGTGATCGGGTCGTACGTCTTCTGGTCCCAGATGTACGTGAACGGACCCTTGCGGGTCTTGATCTCGCGCTTGTCGCGCTGCTCCTTCATCGACTCGAACCCGCCGTAATGGTCCAGGAAGAACACGCCGCCGCTCCCCAGCGTCTCGCGCACCCGCGCGAAGTATGCCCGCAGTTCCTCGCGCGCCCTGAAGATCCAGTACGAGAAGTTCATCGCCAGCACCATGTCCACGCCAGAGCCCTCGCGCCCCGGCTCACGCACGTCCCGGTTCAGCAGCTTGACCCGGGCCCGCTCGGAGTCGCTGAGTTTCGAGAGGATGTTCTGCCCCCCCCAGGCCAGCGTCGCCTGATCACGGTCCAGCCCCACCGCGTGGTTCTGCGGCCGACGCCTGGCCCACTCGCACGAAGTCGCCCCCGTCCCGCAGAAATCCTCGCGCAGGATCCGTGCCGGCTTGCCCCTGATCTCGCGGTAGGTCGAGTCCACGAAGTCGATCTCGGCCTCCACGCTCTGCACCGCGTGCGTGTACAGCACATGCCGATCCGCCGTCGCGGCCGTCCAGCCCGAGGGCCGCGACGGCGGATCGGCATGTGCTGTACACGCACGCGGTGCAGAGCGTGG
>CAZHKB010000021.1:0-16566 GCA_964533405.1 uncultured Phycisphaeraceae bacterium
GCTTCATTCCGAGCATGGTGGTGCGGGCGGGGGCGGGGTGCCGGAGCGCGTGCGCGAGTTGCTCGCGGGGCGTGCGCTGGGGGATCTGTCGTTTGAGGAGTCTGACACGTTGGAGGTGGGGCTGACGCAGGAGCATGGGGCGGTGGGGTCGAGGGATGCCGAGAGCGTGGCGCTGGAGTGGACGGCGGGGCTGGTGTACCTGGCGCTGGCGAGTGGTGCGGCACACGAGGAGTCCGAGGCGTGGACGCGTGGCCAGACATCGGGAGCGGGGTTGCTCGAGGCGATGCCGGCGGAGGTGATGGGGCGGCTGCGGCGGTTGGCTGAGACGTACATCGCGGCCCGGGGGCTGGGGCAGACGCACTGGGTGGGGGCGGACGCCCAGGGCGACGGTGAGGCGGACGGAAAGGCGGACGGGGCGCGGGAGCGGACGGCGGCGCGGGAGCGGACGGCGGCGTGGGAGCGTCCGCCGATGGTGGTTCATGTGGGCAGGCGAGGTGATGGTGGACGGAATCGTAAGGCGGGGTGGCTGGCGCTGGCGGCGGGAGTTGTGGTCGTTGCGGGCGTGGGGATCATCGCGCTGCGGCCCGCGGGCGCGCGTGAGCCGGGTGCGATGGCGGCGGGCGATGTGCTGCGCGAGGTGCGTGCCCGGCCGGATGCGGTGAGCATGGCGTGGGGCGAGTGGACGGACGAGACGGTGACGGCGGAAGTGAAGGGCGTCACGGGCGAGGTGGTGTGGAGCGATGAGGCGCAGGCTGGCGTCTTGAAGTTTGCGAACCTGCCGTTCGTGGCGGGCACGTCGTATCAGTTGTGGATCATCGACGCGGAGCGGGGGATGGAGCAGCGGGTGAGCGGGGCGGTGTTCCAGGGCGGCCAGACGGCGGCATTGGTCGAGATCGATCCGTTGCTGCGGATCAACCGGGCGGCGGCGTTCGCGGTGACGATCGAGAGGCCGGGGGGGACGTGGGTTTCGGATATGACGCGGCGGGTGGTGATTGCGGCGCGGCCTGGGTAGGGTGGCTCGGGTGGCTCGATCTGAATGCGAAGCCCGCGAAGAGGTCGGAGTCGATACCGAAAGCGGTTGGGCGGACCGTCCGGAGCGGTCGCGGTCGCGGACGCGTTCGCGTCGGTCGCGGATCGCATGGCGACCGCGGACTGGTGGCACCCGAGGTTGGGCACCGGCTCAGGCTCCAGAGTTGGCTTGAGTCGGTGGCCCTGTGGCTGGCATGGCGGGGGAGGTCGGGTGGTGCGGGTGGTGGTGTGGTGGCCGACTGCTTGCGCAGACGGTCCTGTTGAAGTAGAGAGCGGTGTCTCACGCCGAGTTGCGATCGACGACGCGGTAGGACTCGCGTTCGCCGCGGCCTCGGACGGGGTAGTCCTTGCGTAAGGGGTGGGCCGGGAAGGCTTCCCAGGTGAGGATGCGGCGGAGGTCGGGGTGGTTGCGGAAGCGGATGCCGAGCATGTCGAAGACCTCGCGCTCGGTCCACTCGGCGCCGGGCCAGAGGCTGGTGACGCTCTCGACCCAGAGAGCGGGGTCCTCGGCGGTGCCGTCGGTGGGGAGCGAGGGGTCGAGGAAGGTCTTGACCAGGAAGCGGTCATCTCGCGCGTGGCTGAGGAGGTTGTAGATGACGGCGAAACGGCCGGGCATGGTGGCGGGGTAGTTCAGGTAGTCGCAGCCGGTGACATCGGAGAGGAAGTTGTAGTCGCAGCGAGGGTCTTCCTTGAGGAAGCGCATGACGCGGAGGAGGTCGGCGGGCTCGACGATGAGGGTGGAGAGCCCCCGGAACTCGGTGGCGCGGAAGCGGGCGCCAGCGAAGTTGGCCTTGACAGCGGCGAAGACGGGGTGGTCGAGGTTGGGCTTGGGGAGGGATTCGGGCATGGGTGTCTCGGGGGAGCGGAGTGTAGGGTGGGGTCTACGAGGAGGGGTGGAGAGCCTTGGGCCCAACACGGGTCGATGGGTGCACGCCGGGGTCAGGGGATGACTCTCCAAGTTGGGTGTGCGGCCGGAGGCTCCCCACGAGTGTCCCCACTCCAGCTCAGCCGAGCGGGCGGAGACTCCGGGCGACGGAGGTGCGGTAGGCCATGACGCCCGGGACCACGCCGGCGGCGGCGGCCAGGAGGATGGTGCCCAGGAGCACGATCGGGGTGAGCGGCAAGGTGAACGCGGTGTCGCCTGAGTGAAACGTCTGCGTGATCCAGAGCGATGGGCGGATGGAGAGGCCGAGGCGCGACTGCATGATGCCGGCGACGATGGAGCCGCCGATGGCGGCCAGCACCATGCCCGCGACGGCGCCCAGCAGGCCCAGAATGGCGGACTCGGTGACGATGAGGGCGAAGATGCGGGCCTTGCTGGCGCCCAGGACGCGCAGGACCGCGATCTGGCGGCGTCGCTGCTCCATGGAGTTGTAGAGCGCGAGCATGATGGCGATGCCGGAACTGACCATGACGACGCCGGCCATGGCGATGAGGATCTGGTTGATGTTGCCGACGATGCGGAAGAGGGCGCCGACCTGGTCGGCGGGGGACGCGACGGCGGAAACGGTGTTGTCGGCGCGGAGGGTGGCCAGGAGGGCGGGCAGGATCGTGCTCACGTCCTTGCCCGGGCGGGTGGCGGCCCGGAGGTAGACGCCCGTGATGAGCGGGGTGTAGCCGGAGGCCATGTAGTCGTCGAGAGAGGGCGGGGCGGGTGGCGGGGGCTGGTTCCGCGTGGCGGCCTGGCGGGTCATCGCCTCGTGGTCGGCGACGAGTTTCTCGTGGAAGTCGCGGGCGTGCAGCAGCCAGCCTGTGCCCAGGTCGATGAAGATGGCGCGGTCGTGCGCGCTGCCGGTGGGGGCGAGGACGCCGACGACGACGATGTCGTCCTCATCGTGGACGTGCCCGGCGTGCTCGCCGGTGCCGTGGGCCATGTGGATGTGCTGACCGACGGCAAGGCGAGTGGTGGCGAAGGCCTCGGCCCCCACGACCGCTTCGAGGATGGCCGACTGTCGGGTGAGGCGGAGAGGCTCCTGCATCGCCAGGGCCGGGTCGATGGGAGATTCGAAGAAGCGACCGGCCTGGAGGGTGAGCGGCTCGCCGGCGACGGGCTGGAACTTGGTGAAGAACGCGCCGCTGGTGGCGACGACCGGGAAGCCCTGGTAGGAGTCGCCGGTCTGCAGCGGGATCGCCCAGTCGACCATGCCGATCACCGGCGGGCCGGCGGGGCGGGGGCGGTTCATGAGGGTGTCGAACTGGGCCCAGGTCATGGCGTCCTTGGGGACGCCGGCGTGGAAGACGTTGTTGAGGACGGCGGCGAGGGGGCCGGAATCTCGGCTGACGACCAGGTGCATGTTGCCCGAGCCGCGGCTGAAGGCCCGCATGCCGGAGTCTCGCATGGCGAGCAGGACGACCATGAGGGCGACGGCGACGGCGACCGTGAGGATGGTGGTGAGTGTGGAGAAGAGACGGCCCGTGAGGCTGCGAGCGATGATGGTGCGGGAGGTGATGGGCATTGTGTCAGCGCTTCGGCCGCTCGGCGTTCGAGCCGCCTTGCCCGTTGGATGGGCTGTCAGGTCCCGAGATATGCAGGTCGGGCAACTGCGCCCACGTATCCGAGTTGGGCGCGGCGACGAAGATCTCGGTTTTCATCAGGACCGCCATGTCCGGGCTGGAAACCAGCGCCGCTTGTCCTTTGCTGGAGCGGAGGACGAAGGGTTCGGAGGGATCGCGGCTGGGGCGTTCACGGATGCTGGAGGCGATCATGGGGAACCATAGCCTCGCACGATCCCCGGTGGGACCGCGGTTGGATCATCACACCATTTGTTCGCGCGCTCAATCTGCAAGCCAGTCCTGGTCGTCGATCTGCCCCGCCAGTGGCCGCTCTTGTGGGTCGGTGACACCGGTCTTGGGGATCGGGCCCGATGCGGTGGTCCTGACACGGGCTCTGTCATCCCTCCCAGACAATCACGGGCTTCCTGGCCGCCCCGACCTCATCCATGCGCTGGATGACGGCGTCATTGGGAGCGCTGCGGACCACATCGGGCGACGACTCGATCTCGTTGGCGATGCGGAGCATGACGTCGCAGAAGCGGTCGAGGACCTGCTTGCTCTCGGTCTCGGTGGGCTCGGCCATGAGGCAGTCGATGACGGGCCAGTGCATGGTCGGGGGGTGGATGCCGTAGTCGATGAGGCGCTTGGCCATGTCGACGAGGGTGACGCCCTTGTCGAGCAGGCGGCGTGGGACGGTGACGAACTCGTGGGCGCAGTACATGCCCTTCTCGGGCTTGAAGTAGGGCATCTCGTACACGTCGCGCAGGCGGGCGGCGATGTAGTTGGCGTTGAGCACGCTGGTCTCGGCGATGTGCTCGAGGCCCTTGCCGCCGCAGGCACGGATGTAGGCGTAGCAGCGGACGGCCACGCCCGTCTGGCCGAAAAAGGAGCGAACCTTGCCAATGCTCTTGGGGGCGTTGAAGTTGAGGGTGAACGTGCCGTCCGGGCTCTTGACGACGCGGGGGACGGGGAGGTAGGGCTCGAGGAAGTCGCGGACGGCGATGGGGCCCCAGCCGGGGCCGCCGCAGCCGTGCGGAGTGGAGAAGGTCTTGTGGGTGTTGTAGTGCATGACGTCGGCGCCGAAGTCGCCTGGGCGGGTCTTGCCCAGGACGGCGTTCATGTTGGCGCCGTCGAGGTAGAGCAGGGCGCCGATGTCGTGGATGGTGTCGGCGACCTGGGTGATCTTGGAGTCGAAGAGCCCCGCGGTGTTGGGGTTGGTGATCATGAAGGCGGCGATGTTCTCGGCGCCGTGGGTGTCAATGGCGCGCTTGAGGTCGTCGATGTCGGTGTAGCCGTCGGTGGTTTTGATGGAGACGACGCCCGCGCCGCACATGGCGCAGGAGGCGGGGTTGGTGCCGTGGGCGGTGTCTGGGGCGAACACGATGGTGCGCTGGCCCTGGTTCTTGTCCTTGAAATAGGCGCGGATGACCTTGAGGGCGGTGTACTCGCCATGGGCGCCCGCGGCGGGCTGCGCGGAGACGCAGGGGAGGCCCGCGACCTCGGCCAGATAGCGCTGGGTGGTCCAGACGAGCTCGAGCAGGCCCTGGATCTGCGACTCGTGCTGCAGCGGGTGGATGTCGCGGAAGCCCTGGAGGTTGGCGGCCCACTCGTTGATCCGCGGGTTGTACTTCATCGTACACGAGCCGAGCGGGTAGAACTCGCCGTCGAGCGAGAAGTTGCGCTGGGAGAGGTGGGTGTAGTGGCGGATGAAGGCGAGCTGGCCGAGCTCGGGCCAGGCGGGCGCGCCGCGCCCCTTGAGGGCGGCGGGGACGGCGGCCTCGGGAACATCCAGCGGCGGGAGGTCGACGCCGATCGCGCCCGCCGAGTGCTTCTCGAAGATGGTGGGCTCGGTGGCCTTCTGGCCCCGGGTAAAAACGGGGTTGGACGCGTGATCGGGAGTGCGGGGCGCGGTGGGCGCGGGAGGCTTTGCAAACGTCGTCATGGGCGCGGAGTCTCCGGGGACGCGAATGGTACGCCTGTCGCCGTCACTTGGACACAAACCCGAGGTGGCTGGGGCAATCGCTTGCGTGATTCTCGCCCTGCTCGCGGAGCCTCGCTCACTTGCCCAGCACCCGCTTCCACTCCGCCAGCCAGATCGCGCCGTTGGCTTGGGCGAGCTGCGCGATCCTGGCCTTGTCCTCCTGGCTCATCCCCTTGGTCCAGGCTTCCTTCAGCGGGTCGAGGAACCACTTGGCGCTGGCCGCGCCCTTGCTCACATGGAAGTGCGCTGGCTCGAAGTTCTCCTGGGTCCAGAAGTAGAACTTGAAGCCATCAACTTTGAGGAGCGTGAACATGCGGTTTCCCCGGCCAGTGGCCCCGGCTTCCGCCCGACCCTGGCTCCCCGCTCCACGGAAAGCCGAGCCGGTTCAGAGACCACTCAACCCGAATCACCCGGCGGCCAGAAGCTCGACCAGGCGGTCCATCTCCGCCCGCGTGCGCTTCTCGGTCACCGCCACCAGCAGGTCATTGGCTCCGCCAATCTTGTTCATCCGGTCGTCGCCCAGCGGCACGCCCGCGAGGTAACCGTGGCGCGCACACCGCTCGGCCACCTCGGCCGCGGGTCTGGCGCACTTCACTACGAACTCGTTGAAGAACGGCGTGTGGGGGTACTTGAGGTCGTAGTCCTTCAGGTCGTGGATCTTCTTGGCCAGGTAGTGCGCCTTGTGGTAGCACTGCTCGGCAATCGTCTTCATACCGGTCGGGCCGATCGCCGTCATGTACATGGTCGCACGCAGCGCGAACAGCCCCTGGTTGGTGCAGATGTTGCTGGTGGCCTTGTCCTTCTTGATGTGCTGCTCGCGGGTCTGGAGCGTCAGGCAATACCCGGTGCGGCCCTGCTTATCGAACGTCTGGCCGACGAGCCGGCCCGGCAAGCGGCGCAGGAACTCCTTCTTGGCCGCGAACAGCCCGAGGTAGGGCCCGCCGAACTGCATGGGCGTGCCCAGGGGCTGGCCCTCGCCAGCGGCGATGTCGGCGCCGCACTCGCCGGGGGTCTTGAGCATTCCCAGGGACGTCGGGTTGAAGACCGCGATCGCCAGCGGCGCGGGCCCGACGACGGGCGCCGACCTGGCTGCGGCGAAGAGCGAGGCCCAGTCCTCGACGAGGCCCATGACATTGGGAGACTGCACGATGAGGCACGCGGTCTGGTCGCCGGCGGCGGCCTTCACCGCGTCGGGGGTGATGACGCCGCCGGGGCCGGCGGGGATCTCGACGATCTCGACGGGCAGGTCGCTGGTGTAGGTCCGGAGCACCTGGCGCGTGTGCGGGTGGACGGTCGAGGCGACCAGCACGCGCTTGCGGGCGGTGTGGTTGAGGGCGAGCAACATGCCCTCGGCCGCCGCCGTCGAGCCCTCGTAGAGCGAGGCGTTGGCGATGTCGAGGCCCGTCAGGCGGGCGATCTGGGACTGGAACTCGAAGAAGGCCTGGAGCGAGCCTTGGGAGGCCTCGGCCTGGTAGGGCGTGTACGCGGTCAGGAACTCGCCGCGGGAGATGAGTTGATCGATGAAGGCCGGGATGAAGTGGTCGTACGACCCGCCGCCCATGAAGCAGACCTGGGCGGTGGCGGACTGGTTTTTGGCGGCGAGGGCGGACAGTTCGCGCTGGAGTTCGAGCTCGGAAATCCCCTCGGGGATCTCGAGTTCGTGGTCGTAGCGGACGCCCTCTGGGATGGGGCTGAAGAGGGTGTCGATGGAGGGCGCGCCGATGGTGGCGAGCATGGCTTTGCGGTCGGCTGGGGTGATCTGGACGTAGTTCATGCGGTGACAAGGCCTTGCGGTTCGGCGGTGGGGTGCGAACAACGCACCGACCGCGCCGGACCCCTCTGACGGGTCCAAGTCTAGGAGTCGGCATTTGGGGGGGCCAACTCGTGTGATTCTGGGACTTGTGGCGTGAGGGCCCGAGTTGATGCTTCTCGGATCACCTCGATTGACTTGACCGTCGCCAGCAGGCGGGTCTCGTCCTCCGCCAGGGCCGAGCGGCGGAGTCCGCCGGCGATGCCAACGGCACGCCGCGCCGATTCGACCATGTGAGTGAGCCGAATCCGGCCCTCTCTCAGCACATTGCGCGCATCACGCGGCATGGAGGAGCCTTGCGGTGGCCACAACTTCTTGGCGGAAGTACCGGGACGGCTCCTGAGACGTTCTCAGATCGACGCGACGCCCGAGAATCTCCCGCGGCTCACCGTGCATCCTGGCCACATCGAAGAGCGGGGGCCGCGCCTCGGGCGTGAACTCCACCAGCACATCCACGTCGCTCCCGGCCCGAAGTCGTCGCGCAGGATGCCGCCGAACAGTGAGAGGCTCGCGATCGCGTGCTCCCGGCAGAACGGCGCGATCCGGGCGTCAGGGAACATGACGCCATTGACGACCATGCCATCGGTGCTATCGCGCGCGTTGGTCGGAACGCACGGGTTCGAGGTGGCGACCCGCTGCGTGACCGCCCCGGGCGGCCTCCCGGCCTCAAACCCGCCCGCGCCCATCCAACTCATCAAAGAACCGCAGCATGGCCCCGGCAAACTCCTCGGGCGCCTCCATCATCGGGGCGTGCCCGCAGGCATCAATCCAGTGCAGGCGGGAATCGGGCAGGAGGTTGTAGAACTCCTCAGCCGCCGCCGGGGGGGTCACCACGTCTTCGCGTCCCCAGATGAGCAGGGTGGGGCAGGTGATCTGGCCGATCTGGTCGCCCAGGTGGTTCCGGCGTGCGGACTTGGAGAGCGAGACCATCGCCCGTGCCGAGCCGCGGTCGTTGAGTTCCTTGAATGCGCGGTCGATGTCGGCCTCGCGCATGCGGGACTTGTCGAAGAAGAGCTCGCCGATCTTCTCCTCAAGCCACTCGCGGCTGGGCCTGGTGGGGGCGCCGCGCACCATGGTCTTCTCGATCAGGCCGCTCGACCCCGCGAGCACCAGCCCCTCGACCGAGCTGGCGTGTTCGAGGGCCAGCCGTAGGGCGATGTGCCCGCCGAACGAGTTGCCCACCAACACCGCGGGCTGGCGGACATGCTGGCAGAGGAACTGCGAGGTCATCGCCGACACACCTTGGATCGTGCAGTCTTCGCCCCGCAGCGAGAGCAACGGAATTTCCAGCAGGCTGACCCGGGCCCGTCCGGAGATCGCCTGGGCCACGTCCTCCCAGTGCTCATTGAGCCCGACCAGCCCGTGCAGGAACACGACGCGGCGTGTGCCGCTACCAACCTCGACCAGCGAGCAGGCGACGGGCAGGCCTTCGGGTCCGGTCAGCGTCAACGCGACCGCCTCGGGGTGCAACCCAACGCGCGTGGCCGATGCTGGCTGGGAACTGGAAGGCGGGTTGGGCAATCCGGACTCCGAGGGGTCAACACCGGAGGCGACACGTTCTGGAACGTGATTCTAGAGGGTCGGCGGACGGCCCGCTTGGTCAGCGTACTCCGATCGGGGACCGGGCGGGCCCGCCCCCGGATGCTGGCCCGCCGGGCGTCGGCGGCGCTGCGGGGCCGGTCGGGCCTCCCGAACCTCCCGTGGCCGCCCCGGCGACCGCTCCCGCGCGGGGCGTCGGCGACGAGACCACACGCCCATCGACCAGGGTGACCACCCGGTCGGCCCTGGCCGCCACTTCCGGATCGTGCGTGACCATCAGCATGGTGTGCCCGGTGGCGCGCCGAATGTCGGCAAGCATCGACATGATGGTGCCGCCGGTGGTCTTGTCGAGGTTGCCGGTGGGCTCGTCGGCCAGAAGCAGGGCCGGGCTGTTCAGCAGAGCGCGGGCGATGGCGACCCGCTGGCGTTCGCCGCCGGAGAGTTCGACGGGACGGTGCTGGAGGCGGTGCGAGAGGCCGACCGAGTCGAGCAGGCGGCGGGCCGAGGCCTGGAGTTCGCCGCGCCGGGTCGTGTACGCCACCCGCCCATGCCGCACCATGGCCGCGAGCAGGACGTTCTGCATCACGGTGAGTTCCGGCAGCAGGTGGTAGAACTGGAAGACGAAGCCGACGTCGTTGGAGCGATACTTGTCCAGGGCGCGCTGGCCCATGGCCGTCACGTCGCGCCCGTCGAAGACGATCCGGCTTGGCTCACCCTTCACGACGCCCTGCGCCGCGGCGACGCCCTGGGCGGTGATGCCCGCCGGGCGTCCCGCGCGGTCCGGCCTGTCCAGCCCGCCAACCAGGTGCAGCAGCGTCGACTTGCCCGACCCCGACGCCCCCAGCAGCGCGACCCACTCGCCCTTGTGCACGCTGAGCGACACGCCGCGGAGCACGGGGACATCGACCCGCCCGAGGCGGTACGTCTTTCGGAGGTTGGAGACTTCGAGGAGCATCTGGAAGGGCCGAAGCGGCGGAGCGACTGAGCGACGAAGGGGAGCAAGCCTACTCAAACCGCAGGGCCTTGACCGGGTCCAGCCTGGCCGCCCGCCACGCCGGGATCAATGCCCCCAGCAGGGACGACCCGATCCCCGCCGCCAGCACGAACCCGGCATGGACCGGATCAACCTTGGCCGGGATCTCCGTGAACACATACACCGCCGGGTCCCAGATGTACAGCCCCAACGCCCGACCCATCCACTCGTGGATCTGGTTGATGTTCCGGACCACCAGCAGCGCGGCCGCTCCGCCCAGCAGCGACCCTACCACGCCAATCGCCAGCCCATACCGCATCCAGAGCCACGCCACGCCGGCCCGGCTGGCGCCCAGCGCCCGCAGCACGCCGATGTCGCGGGTCTTCTCGGCGATCATCGACCAGAAGATCGCCAAGACGAGGAACACCGCGGTAAGCGAGATGAAGCCGAAGATGAACAGCACCAGGGCCGTCTCTTTGCGGACCGCCGCGACCAGCGTGCGGTTCTGATCCTCCCAGGTGTTGATGAGGATCGAGCCGGTTCCCGGCACGTCGCACGCTCCGGTCACGGGGTCGGTGTGGGCCGCCACGAACTGGGCGTAAATGGCCTCGGCCCGGCGCTTGATCTCGGTTGAGGGCGCGTCCGGGTCCGCCGCCCGGATCAGCACCGTGGTCACCCGAGGCGGGTCCACGACGGTGTTGGCTGGCGGAACGTGGACCTCGCGGCCCGTCGCCGGGTCGATCATCGTCTCGAACGGGTTGTGGGGCACGCCGGTCTCGTCGGGCACCACGCGCAGAGCCTGGCTCATCCCCAGCAGGTCCTGCAGGCGCTGCATGTTGATGAACGCCGACTGGCGGTCCACGTCGTACACGCCCGACTTGAACTCGTTGGCGATCGGCAGACGCCGCGTCACAATCTCGATGGCGCGCCCACCCGGGTCCAACGGCATCAGGTGGATCGTCACGCTGCCGGATCGCGGCATGAAGTCGGAGATCACGTCGATCCCGCCGTCACCGCGCGCCCGCAGCTGGGCCCGCGGCGTGTAGACCCCGCTGCCCGTCTTGGAACGCTGATTGAAGTCGCCGGTCTCGATGCCCAGGACCAGGGCCGGCACCCACTCGCCGGTGGCCGGGTCGTACTGCGCCAGGCGCCGCCCGCCCTCCAGAATCTGCTCGAGCGTCGGCCAGTTGGCCTTGTCCTCGCGCAGGTCCTCGCCGTCGACGGCCTTGGGCAGCCCCTCGCCCTCGGCCAGCGGCCTCCAGTACAACTGCGCATCAAAGTCGATCACGCGGGAGAACGATGGCCCGTCGATCCCCTTGAGCGAGATCATCTGCACCCGGTCGTCGGGCAGCACCAGCACCGCGAACGTCTCGATCATGGGGCAGGCGGCCTCGATCGCCGGGTCCGCCTCCAGCCGCTGGATCAGGTCCGCGTAGTGGGCAAACCCCGTGTTGGGCCAGACGATCGAGACATCCCCCACCATCTTGCGCCCCGAGTCCAGCAGCATCGAAAGGAAACCGCCCATGACCGACCACGTGATGAGCACCATGGCGGTACACAGCAGCACTGCCAGCGCGGCCAGCAAAGGCATGATCTTGGACGTCAGGTACTTGCGGGTCAGCAGCGCGTGGTACACGGGGAATGGTATCGGCCCACCGCCCTGGTCCCCCACCACGTTTCGAGGGCGATCGAGGAGCCGTCGGCGGGAGCCGAAGGGTGGCGCCGTCCCGCCCTGGCCTCACCAGATCTCCAGCCGGTTTCCGCGGGCGGCTCCACCATCGTCTCAACCCGCCCGGCCACGCGATCGAATAGGCTTCCCACCCGCAGGAGCCGCCGCATGTCCGCAACCACCATCAACCCCCTCCGCGAGCTCGTCGAGGAGTTCCGCCACGCCGAGAAGAAGATCCGCGAGGGCGGCGGGCCCAAGGCGATCGACCGCCAGCACGAGAAGGGGCGCCTGACCGCCCGCGAGCGCGTGGACCTTCTGCTGGACGATCCCAAGGGGTTCCAGGAACTCGCCCTGTGGTCGGCGTTCGGGATGTACGCCGAGCATGGCGGAGCCCCCGCGGCCGGCGTCGTGACCGGCATCGGCAAGGTCGATGGGCGGCCCTGCATGGTCATCGCCAATGACGCGACGGTGAAGGCTGGCGCGTTCTTCCCGATGACCTGTAAAAAGATCATCCGTGCCCAGACCATCGCGATGATGGCCCGCCTGCCGCTGATCTATCTGGTGGATTCCGCGGGGGTGTACCTGCCGTTGCAGGAGGATGTGTTCCCGGACACGGATGACTTCGGGCGGATCTTCAGGAACAACGCCGTCATCTCGGCCTCCGGCATCCCACAGATCGCGGCCATCATGGGCTACTGCGTCGCCGGCGGGGGGTATCTGCCGGTCTTGTGTGACACGCTGCTGATGACCGAGGGGAGCGGGCTGTATCTGGCGGGGCCGGCGCTGGTGAAGGCGGCGATCGGGCAGGTGGTGACGGATGAGGAGCTTGGTGGTGCGACGATGCACGCGAGCGTGAGCGGGACAATTGATTTCAAGGAGAAGGATGACAAGGTGTGCATCGATCGGCTACGGAGCCTGGTCGGAAAGTACCGCGAATCTTCAACGTACAGGGCACGGTTCGCGGAGATCATGGAGAAGGCCGGAGAGCTCGCGGAATCGGATCGCACCATTGAGGGCGGCGACGTGATCCAGTCCGTCGCGAGCTGCCTGGTCAATCCGCCCGTGCCCACCCGGAACCCACAGGATGTCTACTCCATCTTCACCGACAAACCCGGAACGCAGTACGACGTGAAGGACATCATCGCCTGCATCGTGGATTCCAAGGTAGGCCGGCTCTCCGAGCCGGCTTCACCGCGCGGCGGCGAGCGGAGTACGACAACGCCGGAGAGCGTGGGCCAGTCCGCGGCTGCCCCCTCGGGGCTGGGCCGCGAAGCCGGTTCGGAGAACCGTCCCACCCCCGACTTCGACGAATACAAGGCCGACTTCGGCCGCTCGCTCGTCTGCGGCTACGCGCGCCTCGGCGGTTACGCGGTGGGCATCCTGGCCAACCAGGGGCGTCTCACCGAGCGCACGCTCCCCGGCGGCAAGGCCGGCCCCGCCAAGTCCAGCAACATGCCCCGCGTGATCTACGACGACTCGGCCGACAAGGCCGCGCGGTTCATCATGGATTGCAACCAGCGCAAAGTCCCGCTCATCTTCCTGCACGACACCACCGGCTTCATGGTGGGGCGCGACAGCGAGCAGGGCGGCATCATCCGCTCGGGCGCGAAGATGGTGAACGCCATGAGCAACTCGGTGGTGCCCAAGATCGTCGTCATCCTCGGCGGCTCATACGGCGCGGGAAACTACGCCATGTGCGGGCGGGCCTTCGACCAGTTCCTCTCCTTCGCCTGGCCCAACGCCAAGTGCTCGGTCATGGGCGCCAACCAGGCCACCGGCGTGCTGACCACCATCGAAGAGGCGAGCCGCAAACGCAAGGGCGAGACCATCGACGAGGACGCCCACAAGGCCATCTACGCCGCGGTCCACGCCGCCTACACCCAGCAGCAGGACATCCGCCACGCGGCGGCCCGGGGCTGGGTGGACCGGATCATCGAGCCACACAACACCCGCGAAGAACTCATCGCGGCCCTGGAGGCGACGGCGGGCTGGGACTACTCGCAGGCGTTCAGGACGGGGGTTTTGCAGACGTGAGCGAAGTCACCGTCGCCAGCATTCCGGTTCATGCCGAATCCCCTGCGAAGTGGTTGCAGGCCAGGGATGCAACGGTGGGCCGTGTGGCGCTTCAAAGCGGCGCCAGCCATTCCGGGGACGCTCTGAGCAACCATGTACTCGAAGTACGTGATCGAGTGTTCAACGAGTGGGGCGGGTGGCGTTTCAACCGCGTCGTGGGTTGGCTTTGCGTCGTCGCCGACGGCGGTGTGCTGCGAGTCGATGTCTACCGTCACGCTTGCAAACGATTCACCCTTCAGGCTGCGCTCCAAGATGCGGTTGATGACTATCGTGCTGAAGTCTGGAATCCATGCCATTTCCCCACGCAGGATGTGGCTGGATGGCTGTTTGGAGTGCTTCAAGAGCTAGCAAAGCGACGACTTCCTCGCCGATGGGTTGATTGGCGCTCGGTGCAGGTTCTCATCGGCGCCATCGACTGGAAACGGGCGTTGGAGCACGCGGGCGGAAGGCACTCGTTTCGAGGCTAGCCGCCCGGCGCTCTTCATGCTGCCATCCGAATCCAACCAGGGCGCGCGACTCGCCCTCCCACGATCGCACGGCCTTTCACTACACTCCCCGCGTGACCCTCCACAATCTCTCCATCCCCGAGCCGGAGCTCGCCGACTTCTGTCGTCGCCACAACGTCGCGCGCCTCTCCCTCTTCGGTTCCATCCTCCGCGACGACTTGGGTCCCGACAGCGACATCGACGCCCTGGTCGCGTTCCCGCCGGATCAAACCCCCAGCCTTCTCGACCTGGGCGGCGTGCTGATGGAACTTCGCCGCATCTTCGGCCGCGAGGTCGACCTCAAGACCCCCGCCTCCCTCTCTCGCCACTTCCGCGACGACGTGGTCCGCGGCGCCAGGCTCGTCTATGCCGCGTAGACCCAAGCCTTCCGGCCCGGACGACTTGCACCGCACGCGGCACAGGCTCGAAACGGCGCAGCAGGGCATCTCGTTCCTTCCCGGTCGCGTCCGCGCCGATCTTGACACCGACCACATGCTCCGCCGAGCACTCGAAGGACAGCATCCAAGAGATCGGCGAGGCGGCGTGCCATGTGACCGACGAGGCCCGAGCCCGAGTGCCCGCCCTGCCTTGGGAGAAGATCGTCGGCGTGCGCCGCATCCTTGTCCACGTCTACTTCGACCTCGACAATGACGCCATCTGGAAGGTGGCGACCAGAGACCTGGCCACGCTGGCGGACCTCCTCAACGACGCTCTTGGGGATTCCGGGTCCGAGTAGAACGCCGCGCACTCCCCTCGCCCCCACCCCCTTGGGCCATACACTTCTCTCCTCAAACTCGCCCGGAGGGTCAAGGCATCGGTGGTGCCGACCCTCCCGGCTCGGGCCACAACGCCCTCGCGCGCGGACGACATCCATGCAGACTGACAACAACGCAACCAACCAGCCAACCCTCGACCAGCCCGCGGCGTCCGCGCCGCCCGCCGCTCCTGCAACCACCGCCCAGCCCTCCCCGCAGCCCGCGAGCGACCGCCCCCGCAACGACGGCCCCGGGGGCAACGATCGCCCGGATCGCGGCGATCGCCAGCGCGGGCGCGATGGGGATCGCCCGCGCCGCCCCGCAGTGACCGATGACCGCGAGGTCATCTCCGCCGCGCCGGTCGGCGCGGCCGCCGCGCTGTCCAAGGACACCGAGTCCGAGATCGACGCGGCCATGGAAGCCCTCGGCCTCTCGGGCCCCAAGCCCAAGCCGCCGCCGGGCCATCCCATCCCCGCCGGCATCAACCCCGCGCCCGCCAAACTGCGCGGGCCGCGTCAGGTCCAGTCTGGCCGCGAGCACCGCACGGGCACCGTCGTCTCCGTTGGGCCCAAAGACATCTTCGTCGAGTTTGGCCCCAAGGAACTGGGCGTGCTCGAGCGTGCGTCACTGCCCGAGGGCACCGTCCTGCCCGAGGTGAAGTCGCAACTCGAAGTCGTCATCGACCGCCGCGACAACGACCAGGGGCTGTACATCTGCTCCCTGCCCGGCACTGTCAAGAAGGCCGACTGGGAGATGCTCGAGCCGGGCCAGGTCATCGAGGCCCGCGTCACCGGCGTCAACAAGGGCGGGCTTGATCTTGAGGTCGCGGGCCACCGCGCCTTCATGCCCGCGGGCCAGGTCTCGCTCGACCACATCCCCGACCTCTCCATCTTCGTCGGCGAGAAACTGACCGCCACCGTCCAGCGCGTCGACAAGCGCGGCTCGGGCAACATCGTCCTCTCGCGCCGCGAGATCCTGCAGGGCGAGCGGGCCAAACTGGCCGAGGAACTCAAGACCAGGCTCGAGCCGGGCCAGGTCTTGGAAGGCACCGTCAAGAAGATCATGCCCTTCGGCGCGTTCGTCGACATCGGCGGGCTCGACGGCCTGGTCCACATCTCCGACATCACGCACGACCGCATCGGACACGGCGAGAAGGCGATCGAGCGCCACGTCAAGCCGGGCCAGAGGGTCCGCGTCCAGATCCTCAAGCTCGACTGGGACGAGGGCAAGATCAGTCTGGGCATCAAGCAGCTCGAGGCCGACCCCTTCGCCATCGTCACCGGCGACATCAAGGAGGGCGCGGACCTCACCGGGCGCGTCACCCGCACGACCGAGTTCGGCGCGTTCGTTGAACTCGCCAAGGGCGTTGAGGGCCTGATCCATATTTCCGAACTCGACCACCGGCGCGTCAACAAGGTGGAAGAGGTCGTCCAGAAGGACCAGGTCGTCAGCGTCCGCGTGCTCAAGATCGACCCCGAGAGCCGCCGCATCGCGCTCTCGATCAAGGCGACCAAGCCCGACCCCCGCGCCGAGCAGAGCAAGAAGCAGAAGCAGGAAAAGGAAGCCCGCATGGCCGAGCTCTACAAGGAGGACGCGGGCCTGCGCCGCCTCCGCGAGAAGTTCGGCAAGAAGGAACTCAAGGGCGGGTTCTGACCTTCTCTCAACAGGGGTGAGGCGCCTCGGGCCCCACACCCAAGAGGGCGACGGGCTTTTCAGCCCGTCCCGAATCGGGTGTACGTCGCCGCGGGCCGGGATCTAA
>CAZHKB010000022.1:0-16279 GCA_964533405.1 uncultured Phycisphaeraceae bacterium
GGGTCGCGGCTCGGGGGCGGGATCCTGCTCGGGCTCGTTCTCGGGCTCCTGCTCCTCGCCGCCGATTTCGATTGTCAAGACATACTCGCCGGTCTCTCGCGGCTCGAAGGAGGTGACGAGGATCTCGTAGCGACCAGCCTCGGGCGCCTGGGCGTCGATCAGGGAGTTGCGGTCGCCGTCCGCGGCGTCGTCGTTCTCGTCCTGGCCCTCGCCGTCGGGGTGTTTCATGATGAGGTAGGGGTCGAAGGCAGAGGATTCGAGGCGGACGCGGACGCGCTGGCCTTGCTGCAGGCGGATGGTGTAACTGTCGCAATACTCGCCGGTGGTGAGACGGCGGTCGCCACGGCGCAGGTTGCCGCGCTCGACGCGGGGCTCGTTGGCGGCGGCGTCCGTCGTGGGCGTGGTGTTGAGGGTGGAAACCTCTGCGGGCGCGAACGCCGCGAGTGCGGCGGCGGTGCCCGCGAGCAGGGCGAGGGCGGCGGCGAGGGTGTGCAATCCGCGGGTGGAGCGAGCGATCGAGGGGCGAGTCTCTGAGCCGCGAGGCGTTGAGCGACGAGCCATGACATCTCCTTTGGGCGGGTTGAATCGTGTGGCGAGTGGGCGGCGTGGGCATTGGTCCGCGAGCCGGTCGCGAAGCGCAGCGAGTATTTCGAGCCGGAAAGCCGGGAGAGTCCGAGAACTCCGGGCTGCACCGCGGGGCAGTGTATGTCCATCGTGCCGATACACATGTCGCGTCAGTAGAGGCGTGAGAAGTGGGAGGCGCCCGCAGTCTTGAGGGCCGGGGGCGGCCGCGGGCGGGCGTATCGCTCTGGCTGGGGTTGCGGGGGTTGCGCACCGGGGGAAGCGATCACGCGCAGCGTCATGCTGCGCGCGGCGCGTACAATCCCGGCGCGACGATCGCCCGGACTGGAGGAACCCATGGCCTACTACTTCAAGCTCGGCAACCTGCCCGCCAAGAGGCATGTGCAGTTTCGGCGGCCAGATGGCGCGCTCTACTCCGAGGAGTTGTTCGGCACCGAGGGGTTCGTCGGGCCGACCAGCACGATGTACCACATCCATCCGCCGACGCAGGTGTCCGGGTGGAAGCGTGTGTACTCGACGAAGGTGGAGTACGTCGCGACCGATGAGATGCGGATGCGGCACCTGAAGACCGCGCCGATGAAGCCCCAGGGCGATCCGGTGACTGGGCGGGTCGTGCTGTTCGGGAACTCCGACGTCGAGATGAGCGTGTGCAATCCCGCGGAGAAGATGTCGTACCACTTCAAGAACGGGCAGGGCGACGAGTGCGTGTTCATCCACTGGGGCTCGGGCACGCTGCGGACCATGTTCGGCACGTTGCCGTTCAAGCGGAAGGACTACCTCGTTGTTCCGAAGGGGACGATCTACCAGATGGAGTTTGACGAGCGGCCCGATCCCGGGACCAACGGGAACGACGACGCGGCGTATGGCGGGCACTCGAAGGCCGACATGCCCTATGGCAAGTTTGTCGCGTTTGAGACGGCCAACGGATCGCACTATGAGCCGCCGCGGCGGTATGTCTCGAAGACGACGAGCCAGTTCCTGGAGCACTCGCCGTACTGCGAGCGGGACCTGCGGGTGCCGGAACTGCCGCTGACCTACGACGTTCGCGGCGAGCACGAGGTGCGGATCAAGGCGCGGGACACGGTTCACTCGTACATGTACTCGTACAACCCGCTGGACGTTGTGGGCTGGGACGGCTGCTACTACCCCTACGCCTTCAACATCGACGACTTCGCGCCGATCGTGGGCAAGCTGCACATGCCCCCGCCGATCCACCAGACGTTTGAGGCCCACAACTTCGTGATCTGCTCGTTCTGCCCGCGGATGCTGGACTTCCATCCCGAGGCGATCCCGATCCCGTATAACCACTCGAACATCGACTCTGATGAGGTTCTGTACTACGTCGAGGGCAACTACAAGGCGCGGCGCGGCATCGAGTCGGGGTCGATCAGCCTGCACCCGCAGGGCATCCCGCACGGCCCGCATCCTGGCACGGTGGAGCTGTCGCTGGGCAAGAAGTACACGGATGAGCTGGCCGTGATGTGCGACACGTTCAGGCCGTTGTTCCCGACCAAGGCCGCGATGGGGCTGGATGATCCGGGGTATCCCGAGTCGTGGCGCGGGGATCACCATGCGCCGCTGGAGCAGCGCAACGGGGTCGCCAAGGTGGCGGAGGCGGTGCCCGCGCCCGCCAAGATCAATACTTGGGATTGATCGCTCCCGCCTTGGCCGCACGCCCCACGGAGCCGTTCGCGCAAGCGATCGGGCACGAAGCACACGCAACCCCGGGGTGACATCGCGCACGCGAGCCTGAGGGCGCGGCAACCCGCGCTCTGCACGGGCCGTTCAGTCCCCCGTCGGCACGATCCCCGCCCCTTCCACCCTCAGGATCACCGTGTTCTCCGGCGCCCGCGGGCAGTGCATGATGCCCTTGGGCACGACAAACCCTTGCCCCGGCCCCAGGTCCACCGTTCGTCCCTCCAGCTCGATGATCCACCGCCCGCTCACCATGTAGAAGAACTCGTCCTCATCGTCGTGCTTGTGCCAGTGGTACTCGGCGTGGACGACGCCCAGGCGGACGACCGACTCGTTGACGCGGCAGAGCGTTTGATTGAACCAGGGGTGCGTGGTGGCGGCAACGATCCCGGGGACGTCGATCACCTGCGGGTGCTCGTGAAGCGTGTTCAGTTTGGTCAGGTACCGAGAGTCGCCGCTGGGGGTCGCCGTACCCGATGATATCGCCGTGGCCTAGACCCGTCGCCAGATCCGCGCGCTCGCGGGGTTCTCACCCGCCATCGGCCCGCCGCACCGCCTCGCAGAACGCCGCGATCATCCCCGCGTCCTTGACGCCGCGCGAACTTTCCACCCCGCTCGACACATCCACCGCGTAAGGCCTCACGAGCCGCACCGCCTCGCCCACGTTTGCCGCCGTCAGCCCGCCCGCGAGAAACACCGGCGTGCTCAGGTGCTCGGTCACGCGCGCGACCGCCGCCCAGTCCAAGGCCTCGCCGCTGCCGGCGCTGGGCCCGTCGATCAGCACCGCCGCCACGCTCTCATCCACATCCCACCGCGCCACATCCTCCTCGAAGGTCGGCGTCCCGAACCTCACCGCCTTGATCACGTCCGGCCCGCACGCCTCCACCGTCTCGGGCGTCTCCTGCCCGTGCAGCTGCGCATGATGCACGGGGCAGACCTGCTCGAGCTCCCCGAACTCGTCCGCCTCCATGTCTTGGAACACGCCGACGCTCACCACCATGGGCGTGAGCAACCCCATCAGCTCGAACGCCCGTTCCGGCTTGATGTACCGTGGACTGCCCCCCACGAACACGAACCCCACCGCGTCCGCCCCCGCCTCGATCGCGGCGTACACCGCGTCCTCGTCACGAATCCCGCAGATCTTGATCCGGGTACGGGCCATGAACTTCCTTCCTACTTCGCCGCCTTATAGAACGGCAACGCCACGATCGTGCCCTCGAGCACGCCGCGACCCGTGTCGACATGCACCGCGGTGCCCGGCCCGGCCTTGCTGGCGGCGACGAATCCCATCGCGATGGGCTTGTCGAGCGTGGGACTGAGGCAGCCGCTGGTGACGACGCCCACCGGCTCGCCGCCGATCGAGATGGGGTTGCCCTGGCGCACCGTGCGCTTGCCCGTGAAGGTCATTCCCACGAGCCGGCGCTTAGGCCCGCCGCTGGCGGCGGTGGCCTTGAGGGCGTCCATGCCAATGAACTTCTCGCCGCGCTCGTCCTGGTCCTTGTCAAGGCTGATGGCGAAGTCGACGCCGCACTCGAGGGCGTTGATGTCCTCGCCGAGCTCGTGCCCGTAGAGGGGCATGCCGGCCTCGGTACGCAGCGAGTCGCGGGCACCCAGGCCGGCGGGCTTCAGGATCGCCTCGGCGCCCTTCATGTCCACGTCCTTGAGGATCAGTTTGAGGACCATGTCGATCATGTTGGCGGGCAGGATGACCTCGATGCCGTCCTCGCCGGTGTAGCCCGTGCGGCTGACCAGCAGCTTCACAATCAGCAGGTTCTTGACGGCGAAGCGGTAGCGCTTGAGGGCCGGAATCTCCTTGGAGAATCCGGAGACCAGGCCCATGACCTTGGGACCCTGCAGCGCGACCATCGCGGTGTTGAGGGTTTTGTCCTCGATGGAGCAGTTGAACTCGCCGGCCTTCTTGACGGCCTCGAAGTGGGCGACCATCTTCTCGCGATTGGCGCCGTTGACGACCATCATGAACTCGTCGTCGTCCATGCGATACACGATCACGTCATCGTGGACGCCGCCCCGCTCGTTGCAGCAGAGCGAGTACCGGCACTGGCCGGCCTGCATGTCGCTGATGCGCCGTGTGCAGAGGCGCTCGAGGATCCGGCGGGCGTGGCGGCCCTTGAACTCGACGCGCCCCATGTGCGAGACGTCGAAGACCCCGCCGGCGGTGCGGACCTGGTTGTGCTCCTCGATGATCCCGCCATAGCGGATGGGCATCTCCCAGCCCGCGAAGTCGACCATCTGGCCGCCGTGTTCGAGGTGGAACTTGTGCAGGGGCGAGCGCTGGAGCACGGGAATCTCCGGGGGTTGGGGGATCGGGAGAAGGCTAGGCAAGCCCTTGCGACCTCGGACTCCGCGTGCGGTTCACACGGTGCGCGACGCGGGGCCGCCCTGGGACGGGGCGGGAGGCACCGCCGCGGGCGGGGGCATGTTGATGGTGCGGATGTGGACGTCCTGTTGCGGGAAGGCGACCTCGATCTTGGCCTCGCGCAGGGCGCGGTCGAGCAGGCGGAGAACGTCGTCGCGGGCCAGGTGAGACTCTTCGATGTTGCGGGTCCAGATGCGGAGCTCGAACTCGAGCGCGCTGGGGCCGAACGCGCGGAACAGGGCCGCGGGCTCCTTGCCCTCGAGCAGGTAGCTCGAGGCGCGACCGGCCTTGAGCAGCGTGTCGCGCACCAGGTTGATGTCCGAGCCGTACGCGACGCCCACGGGGACCACCACGCGCGTCGTGGGGTCGGACAGGGACCAGTTGATAACCGAGTCGGTGATGAAGAGGCGGTTGGGCACGATGAGCTCGCGCTTGTCGTAGTCGGCGATGGTCGTGGCGCGCATGCGGATGCGGGTGACGTTGCCCGTGACGCCGTTGACGGTGACGGTGTCGCCGATGCGGACCGGGCGTTCGGCCAGGATGATGAGGCCCGAGACGAAGTTGGCGAAGATCTCCTGGAGGCCGAAGCCCAGGCCGAACGTGAGGGCGGCCGCGAGCCACTGGACCTTGCCCCAGCCGATCCCCACCGCGTTCAGCGTGGCCGACACGCCGATGATGAGGATGGTGTAGCGGAAGATGGTGGTGACGGCGTAGCGCGAGCCGCGATCCAGGGGCAGGTGCTGGAGGAGCAGGATCTCAACGACGCCCGGCAGATTGCGGGAGGCGACGAGGGTCGCCAGCGCGAGCACGAACACGGTGAGGAGGTCGGCCAGGGTGAACGGGCCGTCGGACGTGGTTGCATCCCGGGATGATGCGGAGGATTCTGCGGTTGGAAGGGGCGTGGCGGGTGAGGGGCTCACGGCCTGGGAGGTCGTGCCGGTTGTGTCCGGGGCGGTCGTCGCGGCGCTCGCGGGGGCGGAGGGTCCGTTGGTGGCGGACTGGGACGGCGCCGCCGTGAGGAGCGGGCGGTCCATGGCCGGGACGAAGCGCCGCGTCTGCGGGGCGAGGCGCAGCTGAGGCCACAGCTCGACCCGCTCGAGCATGCCCAGTGCGGGCAGGACACCCACCCAGAGCCCCCAGATGCCGAAGATGGCGGTCAGCCCCACGCCGAAGCGGAGCAACTGCCGGGTCTGCGAGTCGATCTCCTTCAGGTTGGCGGGTTCTGGCTCGGCGGGCGGGACGGCCCGCGCGGTGGTGTCGACGCCCAGTTCCTTGGCGTGCTCGGCGTCGAGGGCCTCGCGGCGGCGGCGGGCCTGCTCCATGGCGACGCGTCGGCGGGCCAGCGTGATCCACCGCGTCACCACCGCCGACACCAGGATGAGCAGCAGCGCCAGGCCGATGGTGTCCAGGTACCTGGCCTCGAGTTCGCGCGCGGTCTCGATGTAGCCCAGCAGCGTGATGAAGGCCAGCGCGAGCGGGGACAGGAACGCGGCGGGGTACCAGATCCAGCGGAGGCGATCGAGCCATCCGCCGGGGCTGACATTCAGGAAGTGCCGCATCGGCGGGCCGTTCGGGCGCAGCAGGCGATACAGGCCCAGGGCCAGGGCGATGAGCCAGATGACCAGGGCCAGGCGAGCAAGGGCCGGGCCGCCGGGGGTGTCGGGGTCCAGCATCATCGCGGAGATGATCGGGTGGGTTGCAAGCGCGAGCGGGAGGAGCCAGCGAATCTTGGAGCGGATCGCGGCGGTGACGGGTTCGGGCCAGCGGAAGTGGACCTCTGCCAGCCCGTTGCGCCGGACGACGCGGCCCAGGAGCGTCATGGCGAACAAGACGCCGGCCGCGGTGAGGCAGCCCATGCCGACGGCTCGGGCCTGGTCGGCGGCGTCGCCCGCGCCCGAGAGAACGAGGTAGATGGTCAGCAGCAGCGCGGGAGGCACGCCCGCGATGATGGTGCCCAGCAGCAGGGCGCGGAGCGTGAGGGCGAAGGAGTCGGTGCCGACGCGCCTGGCCCGCTCGTGGATCGCATCGGTCGTGCGCGACAGCGCGGGGCGGGCCACCAGCGCGAGCAGCAGCACGAGCAGCACCGGGCCCAGCGTGGCGATCGGCCGATCCGACACGTCGTCGAGCAGTCCACCGGGCCCGCGCACGGCGCGGGTCCAGGCGGCGGGGTCGTTCAGCCAGCCCAGCCCGGTGGCGATCTCGGCGGGGTCCGAGGCGTTGACCGCGTGATGGCTGGGGACCCAGAGGATCGTGCGGTCGATCTCGTCGATGTAGACGGTGAGCAGCGCCAGGCGGGCGCGGTTCGACTCGTCGAGGCGCCCGAGTGCGGCCTGGTACGTCTCAAGTTCCGCCACCAGCGAGCGATAGATGCGGAGGCGCTCGATGAGGGCCGCCTGCAACTGCGTCTGGAGCGCGGAGCGTTGCTCCGGCGAGAGGATGGTCTCCCGATCGGCGACGGCCCGGGCGACCTGCTCCGGCTGGCCCCACTCGGCCTCAAGCGGGCGGAGTTCGAAGAGTTCGAGCAGGATCGCCGATCGCGTCACGCGGTCGGCGCTGATCTGGTCCCGCAGGTCCAGTGGGCTCTCAAGCCGGCGACGATTCTCGCGGAGCAGTCGCCCCATCGTGTCCGTCAGGCCCACGGCTTCCAACCGCTCCAGCGTGGACCGGTAGTCGGCGCGGAGCGAGTCGAGGCCGGCGCGGGCGGCGTCGGCGTCGTGCGTCGCCGACTGCGCAAGGTCCTGGGCCCCGCGGGCACCGGTCTGGCGATCGGTCGCCAGGCGGGCCGCCAGGCGCTGGCTGAACTGCAAGACCTCCTGCACCCGCGGGTGAGCGTCGGCCGCCCAGAGCAGGGCGGCCCGGGCCGACTGTTCGGCGGCCTGTGCGGCGGCGCGGCGGGACTCGCTGGCTCGTCGGTCGAGTTCGGCGAACAGCGCTTCACTCTCGGCAACCTGACGGCGCGCCAGGTCGAGCCGCGCCTGGAGGTTGTCACGCCGGGCTTCCAGGCTCGCCAGGTCGCGCTGCAAGGACTGGACGCGGCTCGAAGCGGCTTGGGCCGCCGCCCGGTCGGCGAGCAGGCGCGACTCCGTGACCAACGCCGGTGCTTCAGGGTCGGGTGCCGCCGCCAGTGCGGCCAGTGTCTCTTCCAGCGCCGCCTGGGCCTCGGCCAGTTCGCCCGGGATCGCATCCCGCCGACGTTGACGAACGCCTGGCTCGGCCTCAGTCGCGGCCAACTGACCGCGCGAGGCCTCCAACTGTGCTCGCGCCTGCGTCAGCAACTGTTCGAGGTCGGCAAGCGTCAGGCCTGATTGAATCTGGGCCGCAGGGTCGGCCGCGGGCGCCGCCAGGGCGGCCCGGCTGGATTCGAGCGCCGCCGGGGCCCGGTCGATGTCCTGTTGAAATCGCCCGACCGCGGCCTGCCAATCGACGTTCCGCTGCAAGGACGTGCCCGCGGCGTCCAGGGCGGCCGTCGCCTGGTCGCGAGCGGCGCCTTCGAGTTCGCCCAATCGGTCACGAAGCGCCTGGACCTGCTCCGCCGTGATGGGCCGGAATGCGGGCTCGGCCGGGGTCGACGCGGGCTGACCGGCCGCTTGCCGCAACCCCAGCGGCCCGGCGGGCTGCGAGGAGGCGTTCAGCGACGCCGCGGCCAGCGCCAGCGCCATGCCACTCAGCACCAACGCAGCATGTGGTCGGCGGGGGGTCACGCGAGGGGCAGGGTACGCGAAGTTGGGGGTGGAGGGGAGAGCAGTCGCTGGCCGGGCTTCAGACTTTCTCAGCGCTCGAACCCACCGTCGCCTTCGATCCACGGCCTTTGTGCGCGTCCCGCCGCGTCGGTCTCCGCGCCCTCCGCGTTCTGCATGGGCGGTGGAGGAGAAGTCGGCGCCGGAAGGGCATGATGGGCGAGACCTCGCGGAGCGGGTGTCGCCCGCTTCGTTGCCGGAGAAGAAAAGCCCGGCGGCTCCCTGTTGAGAGCCGCCGGACCCATCGCGCCTGCGGTGCAGGGCGAGTGCGAGACTGACTGCCCCCCGGGTTACGGGCAGGGCAGGTTGAAGGCCTGGAGGAACGCCTGCACGTCCTGCTGGTTCGTCACGCCGTCGCCGTTGAAGTCTGCCTGGGGCAGGCCCAACTGGAACAGGGCCATGAAGAGGGCGAAGTCGGCGCCGTTGACCATTCCGTCGTGGTTCCAGTCGGCGGGGCAGGGGCAGGGAGATTCGATCACGAACCCATCGACCTTCATGCCGTCGCACGTCCAACCACCGGCGCCATCGGATTTGAGCACGACGGTCCGCTTGGGGTCGGCCTTGTCGTCGGTCTGGTCGTCGTCATAGATGTCGAGCTCGACGCGGTCGGCGTAGACGCGGATGCCGACCACGAACACGACGTGCCCAACGAGGTCGAGTTCGACGTCCTTGCCGTCCTTGATCGCCTGCACGACCTGGTCGATGGTCGCCGCGGACGCCCCGGGCAGAATGCTGGTGCGGATGCCGAACTGCGGGTTGGCGTTGAAGTACGCCTGCTTGATCTGGGGCCAGGTCTGCGGAGTTCCGTTGGCGTCGGTGCCCAGGATGCCCCCGACGCCCGCCGGGCTGATTGGGGCCGTGCCCAGGTTGCCCTGGCCGGTGGCGTGGAGGTAGCGGAGGCTGTTCGAGACGGCGCCGGGGGCGCAGCCATTGGGCGGCTGGGGCTTGTTCTCAACCTTGTCCTGGTCGGGCAGTTGGGCGCCGGAGGTGGGGAGCTCGGGCAGGACGATCGGGGGGAAGATGATGGGGGGGATCCAGCCGAACATGCCGTGCTCGGCGCCAAGGAGCAGGTCCTCGCTCTGGACGGTGTAGAACACGTCGAAGAACGAGTCGATCACGTTGGAGGGCGGGATGAAGATGGGGTTGGGCGAGAGAACGGGAACGTGGGTGGCGATCAGGTCCATCTGGACCAGCGCGATGGGCACGCCGTGCTGGGGGGCGATCGGAAAGAAGGTGGTGACGGTGTGGTTCGTCCCCGCGCCCAGCAGGCTCTCGACGCCCATGTTGCGGATGACCCACTGATTGCCGATCATCACGTTGATGTAAAAGAGGTCTTCCTGGCCCCGGAAGTTGAGTGTGAAGCGACCCCAGTTGCTGTCAGGGGTAGGGGCGAACGGCCCGACCCAGTCGATCTGCTCGACCTCGACGGTGCCGAGGGTGAAGTTGCCCACGCCATCGAAGTCCAGCACTCGATTCGCCGTGCGGATGTTGTTGACCAGCGGCTGGGCGAGCGCTGGGGCGCACAGCCCGGCGAGCGCGGCGAGCAGGGCGGCGGACTTGAGCAGACGGGCGACGGACGAGGAGGTCTTGGCGGAGAACATGGCGAACTCCCTTGCGGATCGTTGTGGTTCGCGGTCCCGGCCCACTCGGGCCGGCTCCTACCACAGCGATGCGCAAGGGCGGACGCTCACGCCATGCGATAACGCGGGCCGACGGACGCGGGGCGATCCGTCGGCGAGGGGTTGCTCTCACCCAGGCAACGGACGCGCCGGGGAAGACTCACGCGAGTCTTGGGATTCGTCCCGACATCTCCGCTTACGCCCGCGGCTCGGATTGTGCAGAACTTGCGCCCCCCCGCCCGATCAAACCGGCAACCCGTCGGCTCGGAGGTTGCCCTATGTCCATCGGATCGTCCGTCGAACACGCCCCGCGATCGGCCGCCGCCGAGGAGATCTTTCTGACGCCGCGCGTGCTCGATCGGCGGGCCTTTGAGGACTACAGCGAGTCGCTCAAGCGGCTCATCAAGGATGCCTCGGGCGAGGGCCAGACGCTGTCTCGTACGGCCTCCGACGTGCGGGCGCTGCGGGATCAGCTGGCGTCGGCCGCCCACGACGCCCAGAAGCGGCTCGAGGCCGCCACTCGCCTGCTCGCGTCGGTCGAGCAGAAACTCGAGCCGATGGTGGCCCAGCGGTTGGACGGGCGAGCCGAGGGGCGGGCCAGTGAGGCCGTGCTCAGGGCCGTGGGACTGAATGGCAAGCCGGGCCCGCGAACGCGAGCGGCGGTCGACGCGGACCCCGCGCCGGTCGGGCCTGCGCCGGAGGCCATCCGGGCTCTCGAAAGCTCGATCCTCGCGCGGCTCGAAGCCCAGATCGAGACGCGCATCGAGGCCCGGTTTGCCGCCGCCGTCGCCTCGCGGGTCGAGGCGCTGGTCGAGGCCGGCGTGCAGGCCCGCCTGGGCGCGATGGTCAACGCCCAGATGCCCGGCGCGATCGCCGCGATGCTCTCGGGCGTGCGCGACCAGGCCGATCGCGCCATGCGCGACGAGATCGAGCGCGTCGGCACCGAGCGATTCGCGGCGGTCGAGACCGCGCTGGCCACCGCCATCACCCGCGTCGAGGAGATGGGCGAGCAGATCGAGGAGCGGGCGCGAGACGCCGTGCGCATTGAGACGCGAGCCGCGGTCGAGTCCGCCGTGTCGGCGGCCCAGATCGAGGCGCGGCGCCCGCCAGCCATCGACGTCTCGGGCCAGGCCGAGCGGGCCGCTGACATCGAACGCTCGCTCGACGCCGCCGCCCGCCGCTTCAGCGCCCAGGCCGCGGAGCAGGCCGCCCGGGTGCGTCAGCAGGCGCGCGAGGCGATCGACCAGGCCCGCGAGGAGTGCGAGGCGGCGGTGCGTCAGATCACGACGGGCGCGAGCCTCCGCGTGCGCAAGGCCCAGCAGGACGCCGACCGAGTTCTCGAGTCGCTCGAGACCCAGATTCCGCCCCGCCTTGAAGCCGCCCGCGCTCGCTTCGACGAGGCCTTGGCCGAGTTCACCGCCCAGTCGCACGAGCGGGCCGCGTGGATCAAGGCCGCGATCTCAGACCTGGCGGGTCCGCGTGTCGATGAAGTGCGAGCGCTCCTGCACCAGGCCCTGGAGCAGGCCAACCCAGAGGCGAACGGAACGCTGGCTTCGTCGATCACCCGGGCCGAGGTGCTGCGCCAGGACGTGGCCGTCAACCTCGCGCAGGTCGAAGAACTGGCCAAGCAGGTCGGGTTGATGCGCGACCTCCTGGCACGATCCGTCCTTGAAGGGGTCCAGCGGGTCGACTTGCTCGACGCGCGCCAGGAGGAACTGCTCGCGTCGGCGGCCCGCGCGCTCGATGACTACGGGCGCGAACTCGAAACTCTCCGTGCCGCCGCGGCGGATCGGGCCGCTCAGCAGCCGTCTGAAGCGCGCCCTGGCGCGTCGCGCGCCGCCGAGCCTATGGACATCGACGCCACCGAACCCAGCGAGCACGCCCAGGCCGCGCTCGCGGAGGCCGAGCAGCGGTTCGAGTCGCTGCGGACGCAGACCGAGGAGGCGGCCCGTGCCGCCGAGTGGCTGACCGCGCTGATTGATCGCGCCGCGGGCGCGGGGATCGCGCTTGATGAATCGCTGGCGGCCCCCCAACTCACGCCGCCCGCGCGCACGAGTACCCCCCAGCCTGACGCCCTGCCTGAAGCACGCCCTGACACGCCCAAACCCGCCCGCCGCCGGCGAGCAGCGGTTGGGAGCGACCCGACGGGCGACGGCGCCGCGCGATGACCGCGGCCACCGCCCGCGAGCGTCCGAGAAGTCCGCGTTCATTCTCAAAGCTCGCGGGCCTTGCCTCGCCCGTGGGGTACACTCGACTTGGCCGGGTCAGCCCCGGCCTCTGGTGGGGCCAGAGACAGCGGAGAGAGCCAGCATGTTGAGTGTGCGTTCGGCGGGCCCGCGCCAGCGGCGGGTGGTGGCTGGTGTGCCCGCGCAATCCGCCTCGGGTCGTCGTGACCGCGTGCGGCTGCTGCCGATTCTCGCCATCGCGTCCCTCGCGGGCGCCGCGTCGGCCCAGGTCGTCCACGACCCCAACTACACCCTGTCGCTCGAAACCTCGGGCCTCAACAACCCCCAGGGCATCGACACCGACGCCGCGGGCTTCGTCTACGTCACCGACTCGGGCAACGGGCGAGTCCTCCGCGGACAGGCCGGCTTGTACGCTCCCATCATCACCGGGATCGCCGTCTCCCCGTTTCTGGGCCTTGACATCGGCCCGCTCTGCGTGCTGGTCGCTCCTGACCAGAGCGTCTATTACGGCGAGGGCGGACGCGCCACCGGCGTCGAGCAGATCCACCATCACGCCACCTCCGGCACGTTCCTCGACTCGCTCGCCCCGGTCCAGTTCGGGGGCAACTGGTCGGGCCTGGCGGTGAACCCCGCCACCGGCCGCCTGCTCGCGACCAGCGCCAACGGCGATCGCATCTTCCAGGCCGCGCCTTCGGGGACAACCTTCGGCCCGCTCACCCAGCTCATCAGCACCAGCGGGCACGGGTCGATCTCGCCGGTCGGGATCGTGGCGACCACCACCACGATCTACGCCGCGGTTTTCGGCACCTTCAGCGGAGTGGGATCGATCGCCTCCTACGACGCCGCCACCGGCGCGCTCATCAACGCCGTTGTCACGACCGGCCTCGACGCCGCCACGGGACTCGACATCCTGCCCGACGGCCGCCTGCTCGTGGCGGAGTACGGCTCCACCAACGGCATCTCGGCGGTCACGATCGTCGACCCCCTCACCGGTGCCAAGACGCCGCTGGTCACGGGCATCACCGCCGCCACCGGCATCGCGGTCCACTCGGATGGCTCGATCTACTTCGTCGACTCGGGCAATCCGAACCAGGGTGACGGACGCCTCTTCAAACTGACCCTGGTCCCCGCGCCCGGCACGGGGGTTGTGATGCTGGCGACGGCCGGACTGGTGGGAACCCGGCGGCGTCGGTGACGCGAAGATTGGCGGCACGCCCATTGGCGCACCCCCATGCTCGCGTGCTCACGCCCACGGCTGTGCAGTGTCCGAGAACGCCGCCGCTCGTCCGCGTAATCCAGGAAAACTCGCGCCAGGTGTCAGCCCCGCTCCGGTTTTGCTGGATTCCCTCAAGTGATTGCGCATCATGGAGTTGGGGAACCACACCCCCCGCCCGACGATCCCGCGCGGCGTTTGAAAGAGAGGCTGACGATGTTGACCGCGACCCTTGGCGCGATGGCTCTCATGGCCGTCGCCCACCCCAATGCCGGCTGCGACACCCTGCACCTGGGACGTTCCTTCGATGATGGCCGTCTGCTAGCCACCCCCTCGCCCATCCCCGTCAACGGCGTCTACAGCGTCCGCGGGTACGGGTACAACAACCGCGAGTGGATCTCCCGAGGCATCACCCGCGACTTCGACCCCGCCTGGCACTGGGGCGCGCCAGGACCCGCACATTACGGCGCGGGCGAGCACGACTTCAGCCGCGTCTACATCAGCCAGGGCTCCGCGATGATCGTCGTCTCGCCCTGGGTGTCGCTCAGCACCAACGGGCTCAAGAACGCCGACCACGCCCGCGTGCAGTGGCTCCGCGAGTGGGGTTACGTCGGCGGCGTGCGAACCTTTCGCAACCACCGCGCGCCGGCCAGCGCCGACCAGCAGACCAGCGTGCCCGTCGATATGAACCAACTGCGCCCCGGGATCGACTTCCACCCGCGGGCAACCATCCGCGTGCCGGCGAACCTCCGGCGCGAGCGGCCCCGCTTCCAGGTCGTCAGGCCGGTGGAGCAGATCCAACCCGTCGTGCAGGTCGAGACGGCGAAGATTGATGGATTGTGAAACAAAGCCGCGTGCGTGACCACGCGGCGGCTCCGAGTCTCGGGGCCCACGCCCCGCGACCGGGGCACGATGATCCGGTCAGGAGCGGTGCTCTCGCGCAGTCGTGCGGAGAGGGTGTGGCACGGGCCGGGCGGCAATCGCCCGGCCCGTGTTCTGCGCTTGCGGCGGGCCTCAGTGTGAGGCGGGTCGTGCCACCAGCCGCGGCTCGGAGCGTCCGGTGCGAGATCGCTCCGCAGGTTCGATCGCATCAGGCGCGCGAAGCCCCGCCTGATGGCACGCAGGGCGTGCGACCTTGAAGCGCCCACTACCATGCCGGTGATGCTTGGATATGTTTTCACCCTTCTCCTGCTCGCCGACGCCGCGATCCGCGTGTTGTTGATCCTGCGCGTGATCCTGCGCCGGTGCACCACCGCCCAGACGATGGGATGGTCGCTGCTGCTGGCGTTCGTGCCGTTCGGCTCCCCATTCCTGTACCTGTTGATCGGCGAGAACCGCCTGGGCGCCCGGCGCGCCAGGCGCTATGTCGAGATCACCCAGAAGGTGGAGGAGAAGATCCTCTCGCTGGTCCGCGAGCGCAACCAGAACTGGAACGCCCGGGCCGTCGGGTGGGAAACGCTCGCCAAGCTGCTCACGCAGTCGTCGGGCGTGCCCCCGCTCCGCGGCAACCTCGTGCGCAACATCGAGCGCACCGACGAGTTCTTCCGCGAACTGATCGGCGAGATCGACGGCGCGACTCACCACGTCCACGTCATCACGTTCATCTGGACCACGAGTGGACAGGCCCGAAACGTCGGCGAAGCGCTGGCGCGGGCCGCCAAGCGCGGCATCCAGTGCCGCGTGCTGGTCGACGACGTGGGCAGCAAGGAGTTCACCGGCAGCGGGCTGGAGCGCGACATGCGCGAGGCCGGGGTCCAGGTCGTCCACGCCCTGCCGGTCAACGCGGCCCGCCTGCTGCTGGCCCGCATCGACATCCGCAACCACCGCAAGATCGCCGTCATCGACGGTAAGGTGGCCTTCGCCGGCAGCCACAACATCGCCGACCCCGACTTCAAAATGAAGCTGATGCCCAAGGTCGGCAAGTGGGTGGACTCGACGCTGAGGGTCGAGGGCCCCGTTGTCCACGTGCTCCAGGGGGTCTTCCTCTGCGACTGGGCCGCCGACAGCACCGAGGTGATCGACGACTACTCGCCTTACCTGCCGCCCGTCGAGGCGTCGGACCACGGCAGCGCGATGCACATCGTGCCCAGCGGCCCGGGGCATCAGCCCACCGCCATCCACCACGCGATCCTGGCGATGATCCATGATGCCACCGAGGAACTGGTCATCACCACGCCCTACTTCGTCCCCGACGAGGCGACACGCACCGCCCTGAAGATCGCCGCCGGTTGCGGGGTGAAGGTGACGCTCATCCTGCCCGAGCGCAACGACCACCGCCTGGTGCAGGCCGCCGCCCGGTCCTACTACCTGGAACTGATGGAGGCCGGGATCCAGATCGCGCACTACCGAAAGGGCCTGCTGCACACCAAGACCTTCTGCGTCGACCGCAAAATGGCGGTGGTGTCCTCGGCCAACATGGACATGCGCTCGTTCTTCGTGAACTTCGAGCTCACCATGTTCGTCTACGACGAGAAGGTCGCCAAAGACATACGCCTCATGCAGGACCGGTACCTGCTCGACTCAGTCCCGGTCGCGCTGGAGGGATGGTGCGAGCGGCCGGTGTATCGGCGGTTCGTGGAGAACCTGTGCCAGGTGGTGGGGCCGTTGCTGTGACACCCATGACTTGATGGACCCCGGGGCTGGGGACCCGCTGCGCCGAAGTCCCGGGTTTGCGGGCATGGGGATGCTGGTCCTGCCCGCCACACCCGCACCGTCTGGCACCACCTTAGCCCTCTCGATGAATCCCATCTCATCCATGTCTCAGAACCCCAAACCATGCTACTGAACCTGCCCATCTCCGGTGGACACGAACGATCGATAGGCTGCGGCCTGCCGACGGTGATTCGTATAACTTCAGTCAGCGTGCGGCG
>CAZHKB010000023.1:0-16115 GCA_964533405.1 uncultured Phycisphaeraceae bacterium
GGGAGTCTGGGCAAACTCGGTACGTTTCATCCGTAGGCAGTACGTTTCCCCTTGAATCAGGGGGATACTCGTGTCTCCATGGTGGCAGCAGACACATAGGTACGCCGGAGGGTGAGAACCAAATGCGCGGGGTGATGTTTGGCACAATGTACGGCGTGGCCGCAGCAGCGATCCCGGCCGCCGCGGGAACGATCATCATGCCGATCGATACGGAGTTCTCCGGCGCGGCCTCTCCGGCCGGTAACGGGGAAAACCCCAAGGGCTGGTTCTTCAATCTCAACCCGCTCATGGATCCCGCGGACCTGACCTTCACGCACACAGGCGGGACCAACGCGAGCGGCATCCATCGTGAGGCCAACCAGGACTACGCCGGGCCCGACAGGGTCTACGACTTCGTCATGCAGTCGGCGACGGCCTGGTCGGCGGCAATGTTGCCAAGTTTGACCTCTCGATCGCTGGCGGCGGGCTGCTGGCCTCGTCGTTCGATTACATCACGAGTGGGGGCCCCCCGGGCCAGACCGGGTTCCACACCGCGGTCCACGTGCAGGGCATCGAAAATCCGTCGAGCGGCACGGGCTCGTCCGGCTGGATGGCAGGTGGGCTGAGCCAACCCGAGGTTCTGGTGCCCCTCCCCTCGGCCGCTGGCATGGGTTTGGTTGGCATCGGCATGATCTCGGGCCGTCGGCGCCGCGTGATTCTCTGAGCCGAGCCTTTCAAACAGTTTGGTGTCCGGGCGCTGTGAGCCTTCGCGCGATCGATTCGTGCGGAGGCGGCCACATCCCAATCGCCGCGCGGACCCAACGCGCCATCCCTCGCCAAACTTCAGCCGCATCGCAGAACCCTTCCCAGCGACTCCGGTCTGCGTCTGGGACGAGGGATGGTCCGGTACCCCGGGGGTGCGTTCGAAAAACTGTTCGGAATGCGAAGAGCTGGCTGAAATTTCGGCGCAACTCTTGATTTGACCACGCTTTGCTCTAGACTCTGAGAGGCCAAGTGCCTTGAAGAGAGAGGGTGACCATGCGTACGTCGAGCCTCGCCGCCTTGAGCGGTGCGTTATTGTCCATCACCACACTGCCCGCAGTCGCGGACATTCTGGTCATCGAACTCAACCACGAGTATTCCGGGGCGGCCTCGCCCGCGGGTTCCGCGCCGTGGGCTCGGGCCACGTTCACCGACAAGGGCGGTGGGGTCGTGGGGCTGATGCTCGAGTGCCTGCTGCAGGACTCCAACGAGTTCATGGCGAAGGCTGCCGGTGGCGGGACCAACCGCAAGGGCTGGTTCTTCAATATCGACCCGAACCTTGATGCGGGAGACCTCGCGTTCTCCCACCTCAATGGCACCGGCGCGAGCGGCATCCACACGGCCAACGACGCGTACAAGGCCGGGCCGGACAAGTTCTATGACATCGTGCTCCAGTTCGGCACGGGACTTGTCGGCGGGCAGACGGCCGAGTTTGACATCACCGTCGCCGGTGGCGGGCTGCTGGCGTCCTCGTTCGATTACATCACGACTAACGGCCCGGCGGGCAAGACTGGGTTCCACTCCGCCGCTCATGTGCAGGGCATCGGCAATCCGTCGAGCGGCGCGGGCTCGTCGGGCTGGGTTGGCGGGACTGGCACCAGCCAGGTCATTCCGCTGCCCTCCGCGGGCGTGATGGGCCTGGCGGGCTTCGCGTTGGTGGCCGGGCGTCGGCGCCGCGCGATGATCTGATCTCGCGGGATGTGATTCAACGAGCCCCTCGCGCAAGCGGGGGGCTTTGTCATTCTCGGATGCTCGCCGAGCACCCGGGCACGCGTCGTGCGAGACCCCGGGCGCCCGCCCAGGGCTCGGATCAATCCGCGGGCACGCACCGACCCTTGGCCCATGCGCGGAGCGCGGCGATTTGTTCGCGGCGGGTCACGCTGAGGGGCGGAGACTCGGACATGGCCGCGCGAACGTCCTGGGTTGTCATCTCGCGTTTGGCCGCGAACGCGGTGTGGAGGGCGGCGACGACGGCCTGCTCGATCTCCGCGCCGCTGAAGCCGTCGCACGCTTGCACGAGGCTGGAGACATCGAAGGCCGTCGGGTCGCGCTGGCGGCGCGACAGGTGGACCTCGACGATTTTGCGACGGGCGGCGGCGCCGGGCAGGTCGACGAAGAAGATCTCGTCGAAGCGACCCTTGCGGAGCAGTTCGGGGGGCAGGGCATCGATGTTGTTGGCGGTCGCGACCAGAAAGACCGAGGACTTGTGGTCGTTCATCCAGGTCAGCAGGGTGCCGAACATGCGCTGGCTGAGGCCGCCATCGGTGGAGTGGGCGGCGGCGGAGGCGAAGCCCTTTTCGATCTCGTCGATCCACAGGACAACGGGGGACATGGCCTCGGCCTGTCGGAGTGCGTCGCGGAGGCGTTGTTCGGAAGCGCCCACGAAGCGATCGTAGAGGGTGGAGGGGTCGAGGCGGAGCAGCGTGCGTCCCCAGGCCGAGGCGATGGCCTTGGCGCAGAGGCTTTTGCCCGCGCCCTGGATGCCCAGCAACAGCACGCCGCGCGGGGGGGAGAGGCCGAACTGTTTGGCGTCCGCACCGAAGGAGGCGGCGCGATCGCGGAGCCAGGCTTTGAGGCGGTCCAGCCCGCCGATGTCGTCCAGGCTGGCGGGCGATTCGACGTGCTCAAGGCAGCCGATTGATCCCAGGAGGCGCCGCTTGCTGGTGATGATGGCTGACAGGTCGCTGGCGTCGAACAGGCGATCGCCGGCCACGGACTCTCGCGCGATCTGGCGGATCTGGCGGTCGGTCAGCCCCAGCAGGTTGCGGACCACGACCTCCCAGTCGCGGCGTGCGATATCGACTTTGATCGAGAGGTCACGGTTCACTCGGCGGAGTTCGCCGCGCAGGATCGTCTCGACCTGTTCTTCGCGGGGGAGCGCGGGCTCGAACAGAACCGACTGGTTGACCAGCCAGGTCGGGGCGGACGTGTCGTGGTCGATGAGGATGACGCGCCCACCGGAACTGGGGAGAGTCGCCAGCAGGTCCTTGAGCCCGCGGCTCGAGTGCGGGTCGCCGTGGTGAGCGGCCAGGTCGAGAAAACAGGCGGTCGCCTCGGCGAGGTGGCTCCTGGCCCAGACCAGCGCGCCGGCGGGGTTTGTGGTTCCTTCCATCACCCGGCACTGGTCGGGACGATCACCCAGGCCGCTGGGGCGGAGGCCGTCGGTGAGCGTCCAGAGGTAGAAGGCCTGGCCTCGGGCGTCGGCGGCCCCGCGGGCGAGGCTGAGTGTTTCGGCCTCTTCGCTGGTGACGACGCGCACGCAGGTGTGGCCGCTGTTCAACAGCCTGAGCAAGCCCTCGACATTGGCCTCATCATGCGGCACGGGGAACTCCCGGTGGGTGGACGTCTGGCATCGTATCGGATCGCGGATCGACGGAGCGGTCAGTCCGACCCGCTCAACCACTCCGCAGCCCGACCTCCAGGACCCGGGACCCCAGACTCAGGACAGTCTTCGCGGCACAATGAGCCAATTGGGGTCGACCCTGTCTCGAATTGCGTGTATCTTGAAGGGGCGTATGGCCGGTGAGCCGGGTCGTCCGGAAACATGGGCAATCTTGGCACGAACCGGCAACCGCCGGGGCGGGGGAACGAACCCCTTTCCTAGCGAGTCTCGGGCCGTGCCGGGTGGGGTCAAATGGAGAGTGGACATGCAGTCAAAGCAGAGTGAGACCCGTGGCGTGGGCCGACGGGTGACGGGGAATCTGTCCTGGGTTGCGGCGATGGGTGTCCTGCTGGCGGCGGGTGCGCCCGCGCTGGCGCAGGTCCGGGTGACCTCGACCGACGCGATGATCTTGGCGAAGCTCGACGTGTCGGCGTACACGCTGCAGTCGATCACGCCCACGGCCGCTCCGGGGGCGGCGTGTACCGCGCCGGTCAGCCTCGGCGGCCAGTTGGTCACGCTGGACCTTGAGCCGCACTCGTTCCGCACGGAGAACTTCCGCGTGCTGGTGGATCAGGGCGGGAACAACCTGGTTGAGGTGGCCGTCCCGGCCCCGGCGACCGTTCGCGGGTTTGTGCGGGGGATGGCGGCCAACGTGGGCGGGTCGTATTCGGGGCGTGGGCTGTCGCTGATGATCGCGGTTGAGGGCGGCGAGGTGTGGACGATCCAGCCGCTGTCGGATGCGGTGCCGGGCGCACCGGCGGATATGCACGTCGTGTACCGCGAGCGGGACGTGGTCAAGGGCGACTGGACGTGCGGCATGCCCGACCACCAGGCCGACCCCGTGCCCGCGGCGGGCGGGACCATCGGGACGGACGTGCTGCGGGTCGCGCAGGTGGCGTACGACGCGGACTTCGAGTTTTTCAGCATTTACAACGGCTCGAACGTGGCGACCACGACGGCCGACATTGAGAACATCCACGCGCAGGTGAACCTGATCTACGAGCGGGATGTCGAGATCCGCAAGGAGATCACGACGATCATCGTGCGGTCAAACGTCAACGACCCCTACACGTTCACCGCCGCCGCCAGCCTGCTCGACCAGTTCCGGGCCCACTGGCAGAGCAGCCAGGGCGCCATCGTCCGGGACATGGCCCACCTGATGACCGGCAAGAATCTCGACGGCAGCACGATCGGCATTGCCTGGCTCTCGGCGGTGTGTACCGATCTGGGCTACGGCCTCAGCCAGTCGCGTTTCTCCGGGTCGCTCAGCTCGCGTACCGCCCTGACCGCCCACGAGATGGGGCACAACTGGAGCGCCAACCACTGCGACGGCGTCAGCCCGTGCCGGATCATGTGCTCGGGCCTGGGCGGGTGCAACGGCATCTCGCCGCTGGTCATGGAGGCGGTGTCGGTGGCCTCCATCCTGAATCACAAGGCCACACGGGTGTGCCTCAGCAACCCGACGCCCTCGATCCCGCTGCCGATCGTGGAGCCGTGGGTTGATTTGTTCATCTCGGGCTCGCGCTGGAGCGGTGAGACGGTGGGCGTCTCGGTCACCGTCAATCCGGTTCCCCCCAGCGAGCCGTACTCGCTGAACCTGGACGGCCCGTCGGACATGCTGGTCTCGCAGCCAGCCACGGCCACGGGCGTCAACCCCGTGAACGTGCTGGTCTCGGTGGCCACCTCAGGCGTCGAGGCTGGCGAGCAGCTCATCGTCGAGTACACCAACGCCACGGGCTTCTGGCTGCCGGGCGGCAGCATCACGGCCGATGGCCTGAACTCGCCCGGCTTCGCGCGGTACCAGTTCACGCTTGGCGCTCCGGCGACCAACCCGAGCGTGCAGGTGCGCTTCCGCACCAGCTCCACCACCGGCGACGACGACTGGTACCTGGACGACATCTACATCGGCAACTACCCGGGCCTTCCGGTGCCGTTCGTCGAGGAGTTCGCGGCGGGCAACTTCGGCAGCGCCAACTGGGGCCCGGTCTCGCCCGGGTTCGCCAGCGTCTCGACGATGTCGCAGAATCCCCCGTCCGTGCCCAACGCGGCCCGGATCGCGCCGTTCGGCGGGCTGACCTCGCAGAAGTTCCTGGCGAGCGGGTACTCGCCGGCCGCCCCGCTCTACTTCTCGTTCTGGACGCAGGCCCAGAGCATCGAGCCGGGCGACATCCTGTCGATCTCCTACATCAACTCGTCGGCCCAGAGCATCAACCTCGATTCGATCACCGGCTCGGGCTCGCCCTCTGAGTTCACGTTCCACGAGTACGTCTTTCCCGCGGGCGCGTACCACGACAACCTGAAGGTCCAGTTCAACTCGATCGCGTTCGAGGCCAACGACATCTGGTTCATCGACGACATCATCGTGGACAACGAAACGCACGCGCCGGCGCCCTCGTGCCAGCCCGACCTCACGGCGGGCGCGGTGCCGGGCCAGCCGGGCTACGGGGTGCCCAACGGCGTGCTGAACAACGACGACTTCTTCTACTACCTCTCCCAGTTCGCCGCGGGCAACGTGGCGGTGGCCGACCTGACGACCACCGCGGTTCCCGGGCAGCCGGGCTATGGCGTGCCGAACGGGATCATCAACAACGACGACTTCTTCTTCTACCTGTCGATCTTCTCGGCGGGGTGCTGAGAGCGAAGCGACCAAGTGACCAAGTGACCAAGTGAAGCAAACTTGAGATCGAGGGGGACGGGCTTTCCAGCCCGTCCCCCTTTGCGTTGAGCCGAGGCCCGCCGACCCACCCCCCGCCGGGAAGCGGGCGGAATGAACACCGACGGCGTGGATTGATCGACCTCCGGCTCCCGCCGGGGGCTTGAAGGCGGGCCCGCCTTGGACGCGACGCCGACTCGTATCACGGTCGTGGCATCAGGTCCGCCGGCCATTGCCTCGGCGACACGCCGGTCGCATCGGGCGCGGGGGTGCCCAGTCCCGTGGCCGCGTTTGGCTCGGCGAACGTCCCCGTGAGTGGGTCGAGCGTGGCGGGGTCTTGGACCGCTGGGCGGAGGTTCCAGAACGTGGGCTCGGGCTGGCGAGTCGGTGTGGTGACGACGGGCTCAGTCCGCGGCGGCACGCGCATCGCGAGCACCACCAGGACCGCGGCCAGGCCAACCAGCCCGCCGGCCGTCACGAGCGTCTTGACGATGACCGCCGTGCGCCGGGCGGCCACCGCGTACAGGAAGTCGGGTCCGACGGTGGGCGTCAAGAGCGGGGCGACGGTTGGCGAGAACGCCGCCGGGTCGCTGGAGCCTCCCCAGGCCGAGCCCAGCGAATCGAGCCGCTGCTCGAGCGTCCGCGAGTTTGTCAAAGCGGTGTCAGCCATGAGACACCTCCGTGGAACGGATGGAACCACCCAGAGACGCGGGTCTTATGGAACCCGATGTGCGTGCAGCACCACGATCAACCCCGGGCTCCCGCCCGGGGCTCGATTGGTGAGGTGTCGCCGAGAGGGCGGCTTCGAGCAGCCCAAGGGCCGTGCGGTAGCGCGAGGCCGCCGTGTTCCGATTCGTGTGCGTCGCCATCGCGATCTGGTCGAAGGTCAATCCCGCGACGTGCTTGAGCAGGACCACGTCGCGCATGTCGGGCATCAGCGAGCCCAGTGCCCGGGAGAGTGATTCATCGTGGGCCGAGCCGTCGAGTACCTGTGGTTTGCCCGCCTGCGTCTGGCCGCCCGCTCTGGACGCCTTCCCGAACAGCGTCTTGCGCCGGGCCTTCTCCCGCTTCTCCGATCGTCCGGAGTTGAACGCGATGTGGCGGGCGACCTGGAACAGCCACGCGGGCACGTCCTGGACGGCCCGGAGGGTCGCGGGGCTGGTCTCGAGAATGCGACAGAAGGTCTGCTGGAGGACGTCGTCGGCATCCACCGGCCCGCCGGCCGGCAGAAGCGACCGCAGGAACGCCCGGAGGCGACCGGCGTGGCGTGCCCAGAGTTCTCGCGCCGCCCCGTCGCTCCCGCGAGACACCGCCAGCAGAAGTTCTCGATCGGTGGTGGTCATGGGCAGTTGACGCTGGTGAGCCCGGATGGCTTGGTTCCGGCTCCGCGGAGCCATGCACTGAATCATCGCAACCGCAAGACTCTCATTGAACCACGAAGGGGGCGGGCGTTCCAGCCCGCCCCACGCCATTGATCGGCGCTGGGAACTAACCGATCAGGGGTTGCTCTTACCGTCCGGCGGGGCTGGCGGGGGGCGCCAAGGCCGGCGTGGTCGCGGGCGTGGTCGCATCTTCGGGCGTGATCGGGTCGTTCAGGACCTCGGCCCGGGAGGTTTGGAGGGCGGTCTGCCCGCGGCTGTCGGCGGCGTGCGACTTGGCCAGGGCCGCCGCCAGCACCTTCGCCAGCGTGCCGTAGTGCCCCTGCCCGACCATCTCGCCCAGGATCTCGAGGCGGTCGCCCGCGTCGCGATCGTTCCACAGGGCCACGCCCTCGTCGTAGTACCGGCGGATCGACCGCAGGTCCTCCATCAGCGCATCGTCCGACAGCCGCATGACCTTGATGACATGCTCGTCGCTCCCGGCCACGCCGCTCGGAGAGAGGTAGTCCGACGCATGGCTCCTGAACTCGCCGGTGCGGACCTGCTCGGCCAGCCAGGCGGTCAGCCAGCGACCCTCGTTGGTGACGGCCTGCTGCACGGCGAAGGGGTCCTCCCCGTACGAGTCGATGGCGGCCACGAGGCGGTCCCGCTGGGCCGCGGTCAGCTCCACATGGGCCAGGAAGTCGCTGGTCTGGGTCGTGGCGAGGTGGGCGACCGCGCAGGACACCAGGCTGCTGATGAGGATCCCGTCCGCGCGGAGGTGCCTGGCCATGGCGTGCATCGCCACGAGGCGATCCAGGCCACCCTCGATGTCGCCCTGCTGGACGCATCGGCGGATGTCGGCGGAGAACAGGCGGGCGAGGTTGCGGGTCGGGCCCAGGTGCGGGAGCAGGCACATGATGCCCTGGTCGTAATCGACCTCCCACACGCAGCCTTCGACCTTGCTGGCCCGGATGGCGGTCGCGATGACTTCCTGGGCGGCCTCGCACTTCTCCACCTCCTCGGAGGACAGGAAGTAGCCCGAGGCGTCGTCCTGGGCCAGCATGGCCGAGAAGTCGGTGCCCTTGAGGTCCTCGCGGGTCTGGAAGTTGAAGAAGGCCCGCCAGTAGATCGGGGCGGCGTTGGTGGCTTGGGGCCAGGCGACGGGTCCCTCGAGCGGAGCTTCCGGGAACCGGACGACCTGGGCAGAAACGGTCTGGGCGAGTCCAGCGGCCAAGGCGACGGCCAGGGCGAGGGTCTTCATGGATCGGGTCAGGCGGCGTGTCATGGAATGCTCCCTTGGATTCGAGGCTTGGATGCCCGTACGACACCGCCGACGACGAGTTATGTGGGACCCGGGCGAGACCGAGGGCGCACGCTCCCGCACGATCGACCGCACGCGCCTGGTTCCGGGTATCGAGGAACCCTTGGCGCTTCGGATGCGGGGGTCCGCGCCGTCGGTTTCGTTCGCACGCCGTTCGCATCGGCACGCGCCGATCGCCTCAGGCCTGTCCCACCCGCATCACCACCAAGGCAAGCAACTGGCACCGCTCGACGAGCGAGGGGAGCTCGATCCACTCCTGGAGGGTGTGGAGCCCGCCGCCCCGCACCCCCAACGTGTCGATGGTGGGCAAGCCCGCGTCCTGAAGGATGTTGCCGTCGCACACCCCCCCGGTTGACACGAAGGGAAGCGACTGGCCGAGCGATTCCGCGGCTCCGCGTGCCAGCATCGCGAGGCGCTGCGTCGCCGCGATCAACGGCTTGGCCGGTCGGTTGAACGACGTGTAGACGAGACACCCCGGCATGGCGTCCGCCGCAGTTCCCAGCCCGAGGAACCGCTGCTCCAAAGCCCCGGCCGCCCCCGGATCGGGGAACCTGACATTTCCCCACGCGCGTGCCCGGTCGGGCACGACGTTGGTCGCGTTCCCGCCCTCGAGCGGCCCCACGTTGGCCACGATTCCCCGGGCCGGCTCGGGGAACGTCGAGATGGTGACCAGCCGTTCGGCCAGCGCGGTCACCGCAGACACCCCGGCAGTAAAGTCCCGCCCGACGTGCGCGTTCCGCCCGCGGGTCTGGATCATGAACTGGCCGGAGCCTGACCGGACCGTCGCGAGCGCGCCGCCCGGTAGCGCGGGTTCGATCGCCAGGCCAATGTCGTGCCTGCCTGCCTCGGCCCGGAGGGCACGCGCGGAGTGGTACGACCCCGTTTCCTCATCCGCGTTCATCAGAAAGGACCAGGAGGCGGGCACTCCCGCCTCCTCAAGTGCCTCCAGGGCCGCGACCGCGATCACCAGCCCGCCCTTCATGTCGACGCAGCCCGGGCCGACGGCGGTGTTGGCGTCGGCGGCGAGCGTCAGGTTCCGGAACGCGCCCGCCGGGTCGTGGACGGTGTCGAGGTGGCCCGCAATCAAGATCCGTTTCCTGCCCGCCTGTGGCCTCCGGCTGACCATCGTCATCGGGATCATCCCGCCCGCCTGGCCGCCGTGCAGCCAGGCGGGCCTTTCGTCGCCGGGGAGCATGTCGGTGGTGGATCCGAGCGCTCGCAGACGCGTCCCGAACCGGTCCTGGGTCTGAGCGATGCCTTCCGGGAAGCCCCCGCCCGTGGGTATGCCGACATGAAGGCGCAGGTCGTCGAGCAGGGTGCCTGCCCGGCGCGCGATCAGGCCGCAGACTTTGGATTCCTGGGATGTGAGCGGGGTGGGCATGGGCCATTCAAGGCGCGAACCCCGGGTGCCACCAGTCGCGAGGGCGCCACCGGTCCGCGCCTGGCCCCGGCGACGCGCGAGTGATGCGTTGCGTGTCGCTTGGTCGCGCACCTCACCAGTCGCGCCGTGCCAAGCCACGGCAGACTGGTGGCATGGGGACGCAGTTTGGTGGCGCCCGGCTCCACGCCAGAACTCCGCCCCCGCGCGCCGATACCCTGTCCATGACAACACCTCGCCGGCCCGACCTCTCCATGACGCGCACCGCACGCCATCCCGCGAACTTCGACGTGGCCGACCGGCGCGTCTATCTCGTCGGCATCGGCGGGTGCGGCATGTCGGGGCTGGCCCGCCTGCTGCGGTCCCGCGGGGCGATGGTCGCGGGCTCGGATTCGACCGCCTCCGACACGACCGACGCCCTGACCCGCGAGGGGATTCCCGTCGCGTTTGACCAGTCCACCGCCAGCCTGCCCGAGCCGTGCGATTTGGTGATCGCGTCGGCGGCGATCAAGCCCGACAACCCCCAGTGGCTGGAGGCCGAACGACGCGGGATCCGCGTGATGCTGTATGCCGAGGCGTTGGGCGCGTGCATGTTGGGCCGCACGGGTGTGGCCATAGCCGGGACCCACGGCAAGAGCACCACGACCGCCATGCTCGGGGCCGCCCTGGTCGACGCGGGCCTGGACCCATCCGTGATCGTCGGCGCGACGTGCTCGCAACTGCTCGGTGGGTCGCTCGCGGCCCCCGTGACCCCCGGGACCGGGTTCCGCCTGGGCGCGCCCTGCATTCCCCAGGGCTCTCTCCGCGAGAGGCCGGGCATCCTGATCGCCGAGGCCTGCGAGTTCAATCGCTCGTTCCACAACCTTTGGCCCACCGTCGCGTGCATCACGTCGGTTGAGGCCGACCATCTCGACGTGTATGGCTCGCTGGACGCGGTGGTGCAGGCGTTCCACGAGTTTGCCCAGCAACTGCCGGCGGAGCGAGCGGGGGGGCGGCTGCTCATCGCCCACGATGGGGCCCACCGGCGCGAGGTCACCGCGGGCGTTGAGGCCGCGGTGGAAACCATCGGCTTCGCCCCCGAGGCCGACTGGGTCGTCCGCTGCGACCCGCGCACCCGTGAGGTCGAGTTGGCCCATCACGCCCAGACTCTGGCCCGCTGGATGAACAACCTGCCGGGCCAGCACAACGCGATGAACGCCGCCACGGCGGCGGCGCTGGGCATCATGCTCGGCGCCGACCCGGCGCGGCTTGCCGCGTCGCTCGGCGCGTTCCGAGGCGTTGATCGCCGACTCCAGTTCCTGGGCGAGGTCCGCATCGCCACCGCCCCGGCCCGCCATCTGGCGACGCGGCTGGTCCCCGCCCAAACCGGCCCAGCCACGGGAGCGGGGGCTGCCCCGATCTGCACGGGCGTCCGCGTGTTCGACGACTACGGGCACCATCCCACCGAGATCGACTGCACCCTCCGCGCCCTGCGGCTGTCCGAACGCCCCGAGCAACGCCGCGGACCCAATGGCCAGCCCGGGCGGCTTGTCTGCGTGTTCCAGCCGCATCAGCACTCGCGGACACGCCACCTGCTGGAGGAGTTCGCCGCGTCGTTTGAGCAGGCCGACATCGTGATCGTGCCGCACATCTACTTTGTGCGTGACAGTCAGGCCGAAAAGGCCAAGGTTTCAGCGGGTGATCTGGTGGACCGGCTGCGGGCGCGGGGCGTGAACGCGCTGCACCTGTACCCTTTTGAGGCGATCATCGAGCACCTGCAGAACCTGTGCCGTGCGGGAGACACGCTGGTGGTGATGGGAGCGGGGCCGGTTTTCGAGGTTGGTTATGGCTATATCGACGCCATGAAGCGGCGCGACCAGGGCGCTGCCGGGCCGTCGCCAAAGGCGGCGGTGGGGGGGATGGACCAGCACGGCGCGTCGCAGCGACTTGCGCCCAGGTCTCCGCAGGTCGGTAGCCCGGCCTCCCATTCCGGCAGCCCGCCCGTCATCAACATCGCCGCGCAGACCATCGAGGCCCACGGATGAGCGCCGCCCTCGCCAAGCCGCTGGACATCAAGCGTGTCGAGCACAAAGCCCTGATCCCCAACTGGTTCAATGTGGGGGGGCGGGCCGATCGGCTCGCGCGTCCCGAGTCCATCGACGAGCTGCGCGCGTGCCTCCGCACCGACCCGAATCTACGGGTTCTGGGCGATGGGGCCAACATCCTGGTGGATGATGCGGGTGTGGCGGAACTTGTCGTGACGCTGGAGCGCGACGTGTTCACCAGCGTCCAGATCGACGCGCGGACGGGGCGAGTCGTCGCCGGCGCGGGCGGCAAACTGCAGAAGGTCATCAACGACACCACTCGGGCCGGCCTGGCCGGGCTGGAGGTTCTGGGCGGCATTCCCGCCACGATCGGCGGGGCGGCGGTCATGAACGCCGGCGGCAAGTTCGGCGAGATCGGGCCCTGCGTGCGGGTGGTCCACGCCCTTGACCGCGCGGGCAACGTCCGCACGCTGCCCGCCGCCGAGTGCCGGTTCGCGTACCGATCTTCCGCGCTGGCGAGCCTGATCGTCACCGCCGTTGAGTTCGCGCTGACCCCCGCCGACCCGCCCCCGCTGCGGGCCCGATACGCCGAGATCCTCGCGTTCAAGAAGCGGTCGCAGCCGATGGCGGACAACTCCGCCGGTTGCTGCTTCAAGAACCCCACGTTGCGGGCTCCGCTGGAGGGCATCGGCGATACCGGGCAGCGCATCTCCGCCGGCCTGCTCATCGACCGCGCCGAGTGCAAGAACCTCGAGGTCGGCGGTGCCCGCGTGTCGGACCGCCACGCCAACTTCTTTGTGACCCGGGCCGGATGCCGGGCCCGCGACGTGATGGAACTGATCGAGGTGGTTCGTGCCCGCGTCAACGACACCTTTGGCGTCAGCCTCGATCCCGAGGTTGTGATCTGGAAGCGCGCGTGCCCTGTACAGGAGATGGCGCGATGAGCACGATCCCCGCACGCCCCCACGCAGAGATTCCCGGCCTACGTCATGCGGCCCCCGACCACGTCGACCTCGACCGGGGCCACGCCGTCCCGCGCTGCATCCTTGTACTGGGCGGAGGCCCCGACCGCGAGCGCGAGGTTTCTCTCTGGTCCGCCAAGGGTGTGGCCGATGCGCTGCGTGGAGCGGGACTCGAGGTCCTCGAACGCACGATCGACCGCATCACCGCCGCCCAGCTCGCCGACATGCCCGGCGACGTGGTCTTCCCGGTCCTGCACGGCTCGTTCGGCGAGGGCGGCCCGCTGCAGGACATCCTTGAAGCGGCCGGGCGTGCGTACGTTGGCTGCCGCCCGCACGCCGCTCGGGTGGCGATGGACAAGGTGGCGACCAAACTGGCCGCGGCCCGCGCGGGCGTGCCGACCGCGCCCGCTGGCGTCCTGAACCCGTTGGACGAGCGCTGCCCCATCCCGTTCGGCGCGGGTGTGGTGCTCAAGCCGATCCACGACGGGTCGTCCGTCGGAGTGCATCTCATTCGTCGTGCCGAGCAGTGGGATGGCGCGTTGGCCGCGGCCCGCGCCGACATTCGCGACCATCCCGGGCGTTCGTACATGGTCGAGTCGCTGGTCACGCCCGCGGCGCCCGAAGCGTTGCAGCCACCGGCGCGTCTGTTCGCCGCCGCACGCGTCCGCGAACTGACGGTCGCGATTCTCCAGACCGATGACGGCTACACCGCCCTTCCCGTCATCCACATCCAGCCGACGACCGACTTCTACGACTACGAGGCCAAGTACCTCCGCGACGACACCGTGTACACCCCGCTGCCCGCCTCCGACGCCGTGGTGCCGATCATTCAGGCCCACGCCTGCCGGGTCGCGGCCGCGGTCGGCATCCGCCACCTGTGCCGCGTGGACTTCCTGGATCCTGCGTTCGCCGCGGGCGGTGGGGAGCCCCAGATGCTTGAGATCAACACGATGCCGGGCTTCACCAGCCACTCGCTGTACCCGCTGGCCGCCCGCACCGCCGGAATCTGCACACCGGACCTGTGCAAGCGCCTTGTCGGCATGGCGTGGAACGAGCGGATCGTACGCTGAGGGCTTCGGGGTTCGTTCGCGGACCCGGCTCGCCCCGCGATTCCTTACACTCCCCGCGTGCCCCCACTCCTGACCATCGCGCTCAAAGACCTCCGCCTGCTCCTGCGCGACCGGGCTGCGCTCTTCTTCACCGTCGTGTTTCCCGTCGCGTTCGCCACGATATTCGGGCTGATCTACGCGGGAATGGGCGGCACGACCTCGGCCCTGAAAATCGCGGTGGTCGATCACGCCGACTCCCCCGCCTCCCGCGCCCTGATCGCCCGCCTGCACGAGAACGCCGCCATCGACACCGTTCCCGCCGAGACCGATGAGCAGGCCCGCGACCTGGTCCGGAGCGGGCGTCGCTCGGCGTGCCTTCTCATCCCCACCGACTTCGCGAATCTCTCGTCCACGCTGCTTTCGGGCATCCCCGCGACGCTGGAACTGGGCATCGACCCCTCGAGGACGCAGGAGCGGGCGATGATTGATGGCCTGGTCGCGCAGGCCGCGTTCGAGCAACTGACGGCGGGATTTCAGGACGCGGCGTCGCTCCGCGCGTTCACGGCGGACGCCCGCACGCAACTCGCCGACGCCGAGCAGCTCACCTTCATCCACCGCGCCGCCGCCTCGACGCTGCTGGCCGACCTGGATCGCCTGGCCGACCAGATGCGAGCGGGAGCGGCCAACGCGGCCGCCCCCGCTCCCGCTCCCACGTCCGGCGCCATCGGGAACGAACCCCCGGACGCCGCGGCCCAGCCCGCGTTGAGCGGTCCGCCGGTCGCCGCGTCGTCGCCCGCGTTCACCCCCATCTCGATCACCACCTCTGAGATCACGGGCAACCGCCACGACTGGCACGCGTCGGCCTTCTCGGTCACGTTCGCGCAGGGCGTGGTCTGGGCCCTCATCGGGTGTGCGGCGTCATTCTCCATGTCGCTGGTCATCGAACGGGCCGCGGGGACGTTGCTGCGTCTGCGGGCCGCCCCGTTGTCTCCGCTGCATGTGATCGCGGCCAAGGCGCTGGCGTGCATCGCCACCACGCTGTCGGCCACCGTGCTGCTCATCGCCCTGGGAACCATCGCGTTCGGCCTGCGGATCGGCGACCCGCTCATGCTGGCCGCCGCGCTGCTGGCTTCGTCCATCGCCTTTGTCGGCGTGATGATGGTCCTCTCGGCGATCGGGCGGACGCCGCGCGCCGCCGGGCCGCTGGGTTACGCGATCCTGCTCACCATGGCGATCCTGGGCGGGGGTATGATGCCGCGGTTCATGATGCCCGCGTGGATGCAATCGGTCGGCATGGTCAGCCCGGTCACCTGGACCGTCATTTCAGTCGAAAACGCGGTGTTCCGCGGCGCGACCTGGGGCGAGCAGTCCATCCCGCTGCTCATCCTCCTGCTCATCGGCGCGGGCGGGACGGCCCTGGGGGCGTGGCTGTTCTCGCGGACTGCGGGCTGATCGACGCCCGTGCCACCACCCGGGTCTCGGAGCGGGCGGTGCCGATCAACCCCTTGGGCCAGTTTGCATCGGGCGTGCAGAGCCACGCCAGATGGCGCGACGCGCCCACGATGCTCAGTCTTCTTCGGCCCCCAGCACCGTCCTCAACACATCCCGCACCACCTCCTCTTCGTACCCATTGCGAGCCAGCAGCGCGGCCATCCGACGCCGGATGCGTGCCCAGTCCTCTCCCTTCGCCATCGCCAACCTCGCCCGTACCAACCGTTCGGCCTCGGCGCACGGATCAACGCCCCGCGCCGCCTCCGCCGCCGCACGCCTCGCCTCGCCCGGATCATGCCCAAGCCCGATCAACTTGGCCTCGATCGCCGGCTCGGCCATCCGACGCCGCACCCCACCCCCCGCCCGCGCCGCGGCCACCCGTGCATCATCCACCAGGCCCCGCGCCCTCAACTCGTCCACCGCCCGCGTCGCCGCCTCACTTTGTCGTGCCGCCGCAACGGCCCGCCTCGCAC
>CAZHKB010000024.1:0-16074 GCA_964533405.1 uncultured Phycisphaeraceae bacterium
ACGCCCACGCACCGGCTGCTGCCGCGTCCGCGCCTGCGGCGCGGGTGGACGCGGCGTGCCTCGAAGCGCGGGTTCGACATCGCGGTGAGCGGGTCGGCGTTGCTGTGCTTCCTGCCGGTCTTTCCGCTGGTGATGCTGCTGATTTTCCTGGAGGACGGGCGTCCGTTCTTCTTCGCGCACGTGCGGCAGACGCGGGGCGGGCGCGAGTTCCCGTGCCTGAAGTTCCGCACGATGGTCAACGGGGCCGAGGGGCTGAAGGACAAGCTCAAGGGCGCGAACCAGTCGGACGGCGCGCACTTTTTCATCAAGAATGATCCACGGCTGCTGAAGATCGGCCGCTGGCTCCGCCGGTTCCAGATCGATGAGGTTCCGCAGTTCTGGAACATCCTGCTCGGGCACATGAGCCTGGTGGGGCCACGCCCCAGTCCGGATCGCGAGAACCAGTTCTGCCCCGCGTGGCGCGAGGCGCGGTTGTCGGTGCGCCCCGGGCTGACGGGGCTCTGGCAGGTCCGGCGCACGCGCGAGCCGCAGACGGACTTCCAGGAATGGATCCGCTACGACCTTGAGTACGTCCAGCGCGAGTCCTGGCGCCTGGACCTTTGGATTATGCTGGAGACGATCCGCACGGTGGTGCTGGGCGGGCGCGTGGGCTCCGCCGGCAACGGTAAAAAATCGTCCGCGTCGCCATCCAGCGACGCTGGCGCCGGCGGAGCGTCCGAGATCAAACCATGAAGAGCCGCACGAAGAAGCGTCTGATCGCCCTGGGACTCGTGCTCGCCCTGGGGGCGGGCGGCGCGGTGGGCCTGCGGCAGATCGGCACCATGCGCCGGGCCCAGAGCATCGTCGAGGCCCGCGGGCGCGGGATGACGGCGTACGACGAGGGGCGCTGGGTCGACGCGATGTCGGACCTGGGTTACTTCGTGAACCGGGGCGGACGCTCCGATGCCGAGGCGCTGTATCGCCTGGCGGACGCCCGGCAACGGGTGGTCGAGGATGACGGATCGCACGTCACTCGGGCGATCCGGACCGCGATCGACGCCCAGGCGGCCGATCCCTCGCGTCAGGATGTCCGGCGTCTGCTGCTGGATCTCTACCGGCGCGCCGGGATGTTCCCCGAGGCGATGAGCACGATCGACAAGATGCTGGAGGTTGCGCCCCAGGACCGCAACCTGCTTGAGGAGCGGATCCGCCTCTTCGCCGGGCTTGGACGATGGGAGGAGGCCGCGCGGGCGGCCGAGGCCTTGGCCGTCCAGTTCCCCAAAGACGCCCGGGCGCACCGCATGGCGATCAGGGCGAGGTTCGCCGGGGGGTCGCAGACGGCCCAGCGCGTCCGCGACTATCTGGACACCCTTCCGGGCGCGCTGGGCGAGGGGACGGACTTGCACGTTGTTCTGGCCGAGGCGAGGATGGGGCTGGACGACGCGGAGGGCGCGCTGACGGAGGCTCAGGCCGCGCTCGCCTCCGGCATCCAGACGCCCGACCAGCTCGAGTGGCTGCTGCCGGTGCTGGACGTGCTGGGCGGCTACCGGGCGGAGGCCGCCGAACTGGCACCGACGCTGGTGGCGGAGTTGATCTCTCGCGAGGATTTGTCGCCCGAACTCGGGCGTGTTCTGGTGGCGCGGGCGTGGCGGATGAACCAGTCCGCGAGCGTGGCCCGGACAGTCGCCGACGCATTGGCCAGCCCGGCGGACCGGAGCGACGCAACGCTCGGCTGGGCGGTGCTGGCGGCGGGGCCAGAGATGCGCGAGCAGGCCGGCGGGGCGCGGGGCGTTCTTGCGGCGCGGACGGGGCCAGACGCGGCGTTCTGGAACGCCGCGCTGCGGGCGGCCGAGGCGCTGGCCTCGACCCCCAGCGAGGCCTCGCCCCTGGCCCACGAGGCCGGGGCGTTCGCCAGCGCGCTGGACCTGGACCGGCGTACCGAGCGCGACCTGGCGGGATACCTGGTGGCGAGCGCGGACCGGCTCGCGGGGTCGCGGGATGCGGCTGAGGATGCCTTGGCCCACCTGGCCCGTGTGCCCGGGTGGCGCAACGCCAGGGCGGACTACATCTCGCTGCTCATCGAGCGGGGGCAGTTCCAGACCGCGCTGACCACGGTGCAGTTTCCCGGCGACCCGGACCCCAACTTCTCTCGAACGGGCATGGGCGCGATGCTGGGCGCCGCGGCCCTGGTGGGGTTGGCCGAGCAATCCAGCGAGCCCTCGCCCGACGGCGTCCGGGCCGCGGAGGTGCTGGACCAGATCGCGCGGGCGGGGGTCGAGACGCCGCAGCTTCTGGGGCTGCTGGCTCGCGCCCACGCCGCCGCGGGCGACGAGGCGGCGGCGTCGGCGGCGATCGACCGACTGGCGGCGGCCGCGGAGGAGGCGACGATCACCAACCTGACGAGCACGGCCAGCGCGCTGCGCCTCCGGATGCCGGAGGGGGCGGATCGCCTTCTGGCGATGGCCGAGGCGCGCGACGCCGACCACCCGGACCTGCTGTTCCAGCGAGCGATGGCGGCCGCGATCGGCGGGCGCGTGGACGAGGGGCGGGTGATTCTGGAGTCGGCGGCGCAGCGCGCCAGCGGCGAGCAGCGGCTGAACCTGCGGAGGATGGCGGCGCGCCTGCTCGACGCCGCTGGCGATGCCGGCGCGGCGGAGGCCCTGACCGCGCTGGCGCAGGCCAACCCGGACTCGCTGGCGGTGCAGCAGGACGTTCTGGACTCACGGGCTGCGTGGACGAGCGAGGACCTTGTGCGCGGTTCGATCAACCGGATGCGCGCGCTGACCAGCGCGGAATCGGCCCCGTGGCGGCTGCACGAGGCCCGGCGCCTGCTCGCGTTCGGCGAGTCCGGGCAGGCCAAGGCCCGCGCCAGCGAGAGCCTCACCGTCGTGCTCGACCCGCTGCTTCGCGCCGGGGACGCGCCACGTGCGTTCGAGCTGGCAGCGACCGCCTGGCTGATCCTGCAGAACCGCGAGCAGGCGATCCAGTCGCTCATCCGCGCCTCGGACCAAGGCGGCAACCCGGCGACGATCTACCCGAGGCTGATCAGCCTGCTGATGCAGGCCGGGCGGATCGACGAGGCCCGCTCGCGTCTGCTGGCGTTCGTCCAGATGGGCGAGGTGGGGACCGCCGTCGGGCGGCAGCGGGCTGAGCAGCTCGAGCAGTTCGCGATGTGGGACGAGGCGGTCCGGCAGCGCGAGGCTCTGGCCTCGGGCGGAAGCGAGCAAGACTCCATCGCGTTGGCGAACCTCTACTCCCGCACGGGACGCGCCGGTGACGCCCGCGCCGTGTTCGGGCGCCTGCTTGAGAGTGAACAGCCAAGTCGCCCGCTTATCGTCGGCGCCGCCACGTTCCTGGGCACGCAGGACGACGTCGGGGGCGGTGTCGCGCTGTTCGAGCGGCTGGTCGGGGCGATCCCGGAGGGCGAGCGCGTCCTGCTGGTGGGCGACTACCTCAAGGCCGTCGGGCGCGCCGACCAGGCACGCCAGGTGGTCGACGCGTACGCGCAGGATCCTCGAGGAGGGGCGGCCGATCCCGAGGTGTGGCTCTGGCTCGCCCACGCGCGCTTCGAGAACGCACAGCGGGACGAGGGATTGGCCGCCATTGATCGCGGCCTGTCGCTCGACCCCGAGTTCGCCCCGCTGCTGGCCCTTCGGCGACTGGACGCCGAGGGAGTGACCGACCCGGAGCTGCTGGCCGCCTTCGGTTTCGATGAGGCGGATGAGGCCATCGACCCGGTGGTGCGCGAGCTGAATCAGGCGGCGATCGCGTTCGCGCAGGATCGAATCACCTTTGCCCAGATGCAGGAGCGCCTGGTCGCGATCACCACGCGCCAGCCGACGTTCCTGCGCGCCTGGCTGATGCTCGCGCGCCTTCGCTTCCACTTCGGCGACACGGAAGGCGCGGCCCGGGCCGCCGCCGACGCGATGCGCCTGATCCCCGGCGACCCGCGCCCGGCAGCGGCCGCCGCCGAGGTGCTGGGCGCCATGGGGCGATTGGACGACGCGATGGTGGCGGCCCGCGCGTGGCACGATCGCTCGCCGGGCGACACGCTGGACGCCGACATGGCCATCGCCGGCATCCACCTGCTGGCCAATCGTCCCGCCGAGGCGCTGGCGGTGCTGAACGAGTGGAAGTCCGAGATCCTTTCCAGGCCGTCGCCGACGCTGGTGCAGGCGTCGACGCTCGCGGCCGCGCTGGGAGCGGGCGGCCCCTCGCGCGAACTCGACCAGATCCTCGCCAAGGCGACCGACAGCGCGATCTGGGCGCGTGCGGGCCTTGACGCGGCCTCTCGCATGACCGACCTGGCCCGCCGGCGCGACTGGCTGACACGCCTGGGTCGATCGAGCGCGCTCGAGGATGCTGACGTGCTCGACCTGGCCTTCGCGTGGCGCGAACTGGGCGCCGCCAGCGGGCAGGGCGCCGACCTTGAGGCGGCGCTCACCCTTCTGGGCTCGCGCCGGTGGCCCGCCGACCTGGCGACGCGAGCCTCGCTGGACCGCGCCATGACGCTGCGGCGTCTGGGGCGGCTCGACGAGGCCATGCGGGAGTATCTCGCCGCCGCGGAGGCCAGCCCCGCCGCGTCGCTGGACGCCCGCACCGGGCTTGTGGTGATGGTGCTCGAGGACGACCCTTCCCGCGCCAGTGACATCGTCCCGGTCGCTCGGGCGCTGGCCGACCAGGTGAGCGCGGACTCGACGTTGTCCGCCGATCGCAAGGTGATCGCGCTGGAACTTCTGGGCCGCTGCCTCCTCGAAGCCGGTCAGCCCACCGAGGCGATCGCCGCCCTGGATCGCGGGCTCTCGGTGTCCGCCGGCAATCCGGCGCTCCTGGTGCGCAAGGCCCAGGCTCACCTCGTCGCCGGCAACCGCGACGCCGCGGGCGCCGCGATCGACGTGCTCAGCGACCGCAACGACCAGATCGACGCGATGCTGGTGGTCGCGGGTCGGCTGCCCGAGTCGGCGACCTCCGATGTGGAGTGGCTCTACACCCGTGCGCACGAGCGCGATCCCGATAACTACCTCGCGTCCAATAACCTGGCGTATCACCGCCTGACCCACGGCGGCGACCCGGCCGCCGCCGCCGCCCTGGCCCAGCGGGCCGTGGACAGCGCCCGCCTGCGGGATGGTCGCCCCGCCACCATGGCCGCGGTGTACGAGACGCTGGGCGCGTGCCTGCTGGGCGCGGGGGACGCGGCATCGGCCGAGCGGGCGTTCAACGACGGGCTCCGGGCCCAGCCCGACGCGCCCGCGCTGCTCCTGGGTCTGGCCGATGCGCTGCACGCGCAGGGGCGGCAGGAGGATGCGCAGCGGACGTTCGGGCGGATCGACGAGGCTGGTCGGGCGTCGCTGTCGCCGCCGCAGCGGGCGCGGTATGAGACGCTGGCGGGCGTGCTGGACCGATAAGCGGGGGTCCGCGGGCCGCGCGTGTGAAACTGGGCGACACCGCGTAAGTAACTTCTATTTACACTTGGTTACCACCTTTCCCGGGGGGTTGTCATCGCCTGTCTTCTGCCCCTTGGAACCTCCGCGGTCGGTGGGCGACAAGGTGTCGGCCGCCTGGTCGGGTGATTGCCAGATGGAATCCGGCGCCTGGCTCCTTCCGGGCGCCCACCAACCCTTGAAGGGATGGGGCGTGGGGTCCGCACCCGTGTTCCTGTGTTTTTTCGCGTCCGCCGAGCGGCGCCGCAGGCAGACGGATGGTGCCTGGGCGCTGATGTCCTAGAACCGGGACGCCGCGGCGAGTGGACGATAAGAACTCACGCGGTGGCCGCGCGCGGGTCACATAAGTGAAAAGTGCGCGGCGTATCGATCCAGAGGCTTTGCTTTCGAAGGCCTTCGCGTATGTTCTGGGTGTCCCCACCGGGTGCCACCGTTGGGGGCAACTGTCGGATCAAAGAGAGGGTGAGGCGTGCGGCTGGGCGAAAGCCACGACCGGCGCTGAAGGACGAGAAGAGAGGGTGACTCAAATGAAGACGGGTGCTGTCAGCGCGTGCGCGATCGGTCTGCTTCTGGCTTCTGCCGGGTCCGCCCTGGCCGGCCCGATCGCGGTGGATTTCCGGGGCACGGCCCTGGGCAAGGGCGCGTCGGTCACGTTCGCGTCGGGCGACGGGGCGGCGTTCACCAACCGCAACCTGTTCGTCGGGCAGCTCGTGCACCGGATGGACATCATGGGCTCGGGCCAGCGGGACTTCATCACCTACTGCATCGACCTGACGCAGTACGCGGGCGACGGGCAGTTCAATCTCGTGAACCTCCGGGACGCCCCGGTGACGAGCCCCGCGCCGTCGAACAAGTGGGCGCTGAACAAGGACCAGGTCGACGCCCTGAACTCGCTCTACCACGCCCATTTCGTCGGGGCCGACACGAACAACGAGGCCGCCGCCTTTCAGGCCGCCGTGTGGGAGATCGTGTTCGACTGGTCGAGCGTCGAGGGCGGGACGTTCACCCCCGGCAACACATGGAACCTGACGCAGGGCGTGGTGCGGATCAACAACAACATCAGCAACACGTTCTTCACGCAGTACCTCAGCGCCGCGGTGGCCGAGGGCAACACGCGGAACATCCTGGGCGCGATCGTCAGCGGCAGCAAGCAGGACCAGCTCGTGGTGATCCCGCTGCCCGGGGCGGGCGCCCTGGCCGGGGCGGGAATGCTGGTGATGGCCTCCCGTCGCCGCCGCACGACGCTGTGATCGAACCGACCGCCTTTGTGCCCGGTGCGGGACTTCCCGCCCGCACCGGCTTGTTGAGTGCATGACCAGGAGCCCGGGTGGAGACCCGGGCTCCTTGTCCACTCCAGCTGCTCCGGCGGGGGCATCCGGGCAACGAGCCGAACGCTGGGCGGTACATCCGGTTTGCCCGGACGGCTGGCCCGGGCGACAGGACCGCGCCATGAGGACTTCCGGGATCAACGCCCTGCCGCACCGCCGCCCTGGGGCTTGGACGCTGGTTGCGGCCCCGCTGATCGCGTCGCTCGCGCTGGTCGCGCACGCGCAGCCCGACCCGCCCACCACGACGCCGACCGATCCGCCCGCCGAGGCGCCGATCCCTGGCGGCCCGCTCACCCTGCCGCATCGGCAGCCGGTGGCTCCGCCCTCGCACCCGGCGGAGCCGGTCCGGCTCCCGCTTCGGGCTCTCACGCAGCGACTCCAGGAACGGCTGGATGCGCACCGCGAGGCCGTGGGCGCTCCCGGCGCCAGCCTCGCTCTCATCCTGCCCGGCGGTGAAGAGATCGCCGTCTGCAGCGGGGTCTCGCACCGCGGCCTGGCGGACTATCCGATGACCAGCGGCGACCGCATGCCGTCGGGCTCGGTGGGCAAGACCTACTGCGCCGCGATCGCGATGCTGCTGGTCGAGGAATATCTTCTTGACTTGGAGGCGCCGATCAGCGGGTATCTGGGCGAACTGGATTGGTTCGATCGCCTGCCCAACGCGAGGGGCATCACGGTCCGCATGTTGCTGAACCACACGAGCGGGCTGAGCGAGCATGTGGCGTCGCCCGCCTTCACCGCCGCGCTGCGGGCCCAGCCGCAGAAGGACTGGACGCCGGAGGAACTGATCGCGTTCGCGCTGGATCAGGACGCGGTCTTTGAGGCCGGGCAAGGCTGGTCGTACGCCGACACCAACTTCGTGGTGCTGGGTCTGATCATCGAGACGATCACCGGGCGGCCCTTCAACGAACTGCTCCGGGGGCGACTGCTCGAGCCGCTGGGCCTGGTGTGGACCGACCCCACCGATCGACCCGACCTCTGGGGCCTCATCCCCGGCTACACCGACCCGGCCAACCCGTTCGGCTTCCCCGAGCAGACCGCCGAGGACGAGACGTACTGCGTCAATCCGCAGTTTGAGTACACCGGCGGCGGGACGATCACCACGCCGCTCGACCTGGCGCGGTGGGGCAACCACCTGTACTCGGGGCGGGCGGTGTCGGAGGCCAGCGTGGCGGCGATGGTCGAGGGCGTCGACTGCCCGCTCGGCCCCGGCGTCAAGTATGGGCTTGGCACCATCATCTGGCCGTCCTCGCGCGGCCCGGCGTATGGGCACGCGGGCTGGTTCCCCGGGTACGTCTCGATGCTGTGCCACTACCCGGACCTGGGGATTACGGTCGCGTACCAGCAGAACACTGACGTGCGGGCGGGGCTGGGCGCGATCCGGCGGCTGGTGGATGCGGCCGCGCTGCTGGCGGATGCGACGGCGAGCATGCCGCCGCGGCCAGCGGCACCGGCGGCACCGGCGCGGTCGACTGATCCAGCGCCGACGACCGACCCCGCACCTTCGGCTGATCCCGCGCCGTCGGCTGCTGTTGGGTGAGAAGAACTTTCACCACCGAGACACACAGGCACCGAGATGAGAGGCCAGAGCAAGAGGGGTGGCGCGCAGCCCCGCTCCGGGCTCACGCTTGTCCGCGCCCTCGGTGCCTGTGTGGTTCAACCCTGTCTTTGAGAGCGTGCGGCGAGTCCGGGTGCGCCGGATGGCCGCCAGGTGGCCGACCGCTCGCGCGGACGGCTGGGTTGCGCCGTCGGCGGCGGCGGGGCTTGCCTCCGATCGGTTTCACCCTACGATTGGGCCGATTCTGGGGATTGGTGTAACGGTAGCACGAGTGACTCTGACTCACTTAGTCCAGGTTCGAATCCTGGATCCCCAACTTTTCTGCCCGCTTTGCGACGCCGATCCGCACCATGCGACGGCCTGAACCACCGGTTCAAGGGGGGTGACACGGGTCGCCCGCCGTCCGGTGGGTGGTTGTCTTGGGTTTCGTCGGCGCATCGCCCCGCGCGACCTGCAAGAATGCTCGCCAGCCTGCCAGCCCCGCGTGCCCGGCCGCGGCGATGAAGGACCGACGTGGCGCAGACCTGTACGAAGACAGTCGAGATCGTCAACCGCCTCGGGCTGCACGCGCGGCCGGCGATGGCGTTCGTCGATCTGGCCTCCACCTTCGGCTGCAAGGTCTCGCTCACCAAGGGGGCGGAGACCGTGGACGGCAAGTCGATCATGGAGATCATGATGCTGGCGGCCACGAAGGGCACGAGGCTGGAGATGTGTTGCGAGGGCCAGGACGCGGAGGCGGCGGCGGGGGCACTGGCCGAACTGGTGGCGCGGGGGTTTGAGGAAGAATGACGCGAACTCGGCTGTCCGCTCGCTGGTGCCAGGCCGAAGGCCCACGACCCTGCTCCGGACGTGCCCGCGTCACAGCCGGGGCGTGCGGATGGTCGATACCATTCTCGGTGCCGCGCCGAATCCTGCATCGCCTGCCGCTTCTGCTGGCCCTGCTCGGGCTGGTCGCCCCGTTGACTGGCTGCTTCACGCTCGACGTGCCGAATCCGAGTTTCGCGCAGTCCACCGACGAGATCTGGGCCGAGTGGCGGCGCCTCCGCGAGGAGCCCAAGCCCCTGGACCGCCCGATCGTGGTGCTCAACGGGTACCGCGGCACGGTGCTCCGCGGGCTGAACCTCGGGGCCGACCTGCGGAAACTCACCAGTCAGGAGCGCGACGATTTCCTGGTGATCTCGTACCCGCTCGCGTCGGACATTCCCGACGTGGCACGCCGGGTGGTGCGCGAGGTCCAGAAGCGGTGGCCCACCGACGACCCCGATCACACCATCGAGGTCGACGTCGTCGGCTTCTCGATGGGCGGGCTGGTCGGGCGATACGCGGCCCAGGACGCGCACCTGAGCAGCTGCGAGCGGCGACTGAACGTGAGGCGGCTGTTCACGCTCGCCACCCCGCACCGGGGCGCCAGGTCGGCGCGGCTGGCGCTGGACCGGGCCGTGTCGCAGATGATGCCCGGGGGCATGTTCCTCTCGAGCCTGGACGAGACGTTCGTCGATTGCGGCTATGAGTTGATCCCGTATGCGCACACGAATGACTGGATTGTCGGCGCCCGCAACGCCGCCCCGCCGGGGCAACAACCGATCTGGACCGCGGGCACCGCGACATTCTCGCACTTCACGGTCACGACCGATCGGCGGATTCTGGTGGACATCGCCCGTCGCCTGCGGGGCGAGGCGCCGCTGGCGATGCCCTCGGAACCGCCCTCGGATTGACGATGCCCGGCAGGCACCTAACGACCCCGCATCTCTCCCCGCAGCAAGACCAGAAATACCGGCCCGCCGATCAGCGCCGTCAGCACCCCGATCGGAAGTCGCCCCGTCCGAACGGGAATCACCTCGACCAGCACGTCGGCCAGCAGCAGCATGGCCGCGCCCGCGATGGTGGCCCCGATCGCCAGGCCCCGGTGCGTGGGGCCGATCAGCAGTCGCACGACATGCGGGCAGACCAGCCCGACGAACCCGACCGGCCCGGCCAGCACCACGCACGCCGCCGTGAGCAGCCCGGACGCCGCGAACAGCACGATCCGCAGGCGGGCCAGCGGGACGCCCATCGCGTGGGCCTCGTCATCGCTGAACGACGCGCCGTCGACAAGCGGCCCGAGCCAGAGCGAGAGGGCCAGGACGCCCGCCAGCAGCCCACCGCAGGCTCCGATCTCCCACCACCGCACGTCCGCGCTGATCGCGCCGAGCATCCAGCGGGAGGTTGAGTAGGCGGTCTCTCGCGGCATGAGCGACTGGGCGGCCAGCGTCGCCGCGGCCAGCATCACCGCGACGATGACGCCGATGAGAACGAGGGTGACCGGCTCGATCTGGCCGCGCCGCTGGGCGACGGTGTACACCAGACCGAGCGTCCCGACGGCGCCGAGCGTCGCGGGGATGGCGGGGGCGACCCAGACACCGCCGGCCAGCAGCGACGCGAGGACGATCCCGAACCCCGCGCCCGCCGACATGCCCAGGAGGTCGGGTGATGCCAGTGGATTGCGCAGCAGCGCCTGCAACTGGGCACCCGCCAGGCCCAGCGACGCCCCCACCACCGCCGCCGCTCCGGCCGCCAGCGAGCGAAGGTTGACGACGGTGGCGTCGTCGCTCCAGCCCAGATACGTCCCGCCGAACCGGGAGCCGCCGACCACGAGGCGCAGCAGAGCGCACGCCAGCGCGAGCACCGCCAGCCCCACCAGCACCCGACCCGTCCGCCTGGGCATGGTGGGAGCGTAACAGGGTGGCGCCGGCGAACGCGCCGCGCCGGCAAGCGGTTGGACGAGCGTGGTGCGGCGGGGGCCGGGGTGGCCTGGAGCGGACGATCGGCATCCAACCGCTTGCTGGCGCGGCGCGTTCGCCACCCTGGCTCCCTACCATCCGCCCCGACCTCAGGAGCCCCGATCGTGGCCGACAAGACCTTTCAGTGCCGACTCGTCACGCCCACGCAACAGCTGCTCTCCGAAGCGGTCACCTACGCCTCGATCCCAGCCTGGGACGGGCTGTTCGGCGTGCTGCCCGGGCGGGCTCCGATTCTGGCCAAACTCGGCACGGGAGAGCTGACCGTCGAGTTCCCCGGAAGCGCCGGCAAGGGCGGTCGGCGTTCGTACGCGATCGACGGCGGATTCGTGCAGATGTCGGGCAACCTGCTGACGATCCTGGCCGAGCGGGCCGTGCCTTCTGAGCAACTGACCGAGGGCGAGGTCGAGACCGAACTGCGGACCGCCGAGGCCAAGTCGCTGCCGGCCGACGCCAAGGACAAGGCCGGGGCGCAGGAGCGGCTGACCCGCGAGCGCAACTGGGCGCGGACACGGCTTCGCGTGGCGCGGGCGGGCAAGACCAAGGGCATCTGAGCGTCCCACGGATCGGAAACGACAGCGGGAGCACTCGCGCTGACCACTCGAGCCGACTGCGCGAGCGGTCGGGCAATCGCACGGCCCGCAACGCGGCCCGAACCGCCGGGAGCCCTCCGGCCCAGGACTCCCCCTCAAGCAACTGAGACTTCGGCACGCGTTCCCTGGAATCTCTACCCCGTCGCTCGATCAGGGGTTGCCCGACCGCTCGCGCGATCGGCTCTGTTGATGCCGCCGCGAGCGTGAGCCCGCCGCTGGGTCATGCCCGCGCCAGCCCGATCGCCCGCGCGTAGACCTTCTCCAGTTCCGCCACCATCGTCTCGGCCGCGAACGCGTGCTCACACTCGCGTCGCCCGCGGTGTGCCAGTTCGGCCCGCATCCCGGGATTCTCCGCCAGGCACACGATCGCCTCCCGCAGCCTCGCGCGATCGGCGAGCGGCACGAGCCGTCCGGTCTGCATGTCCCGGCAGACCTCACCCGTGCCGTCCACGTCGTAGGCGACGGGGCACACGGCGCTGAGCAGCGCCTGGGGCACGGTGCGGGGCAAGCCCTCGCGATACGACGGATGCGCGAGTATGTCCATGGCGCGGATGAGCGCGGGCACGCGTGTGGGCGGCACCAGGCCCGTCAGGATCAGCTGCCCGCGCGGGCCTGTCGCCTCCACCGCGCCAGTGGGTCGATCGCGCTCATCCACCGTCAGCCCCAGCCCGCGGGCGCGCTCCACCAGCCGCTCGCGCCACCACCCATCGCCGACCCACAGCAGCCGCCACGTCGGGTTGGACTTGAGACTCTCGCCCAGGGCGTCGAGCAGGTCATCGTGCCCCTTGTGCTCGGCGAGGCGCGCGACGGTGCCGATCACCACATCATCGGTCGAGAGCCCGAGCGACGCCCGCATCTGGTCGCGTGTCTCATCGGGCCCGGGATGCAGGAACGGCCCGACCTCCATCCCGCTGCGCACCGTGACATACTGCGCGGGGCGACCGATCTTCCGCGCCAGAAACTGGCGGGTCATGGCGTCGGCGACGGACACGATGACGTGGCAACGCCGGGCGGCGTATCGCTCGGCCTGCTGGTACACCAGGTTTTTGAGCCGGATCCTCGCACGCCCGATCGCCCCGCCCTCGATGGGCATGAATGGCGGGCCGTGGATCGTGTGGACCACGCCGATGGGACTGGTCGGATCGGCGCGCCACACGCGCCAGGCCGCCGCCCGCCCCAAGAGCCCGGCCTTGCTCGAGTGCGTGTGAACGATGTGGGGACTCAGCCTTTGGATCAACTCCCGCAACTCGCGCCGGCATCGCCAGTCCTTCATCGGGGCGATGTCCCGCACCATGCTCGGCACGACGTGCGTCGTGATCCCGCGCCCGTCCCGCGTCCTGAACTTCTCGACCCGTTCGAGCAGGCTCCCCTCGGGCCCATAGATCGGCCCGAACGCGAGGTGCACGTCGTGCCCCAGGCGGGCCTGCCCCTCGCACGAGAGCACGGTGTTCTCCTGCGAGCCGCCGAGGATCAGACGGGTTGAGATGTGCAGGATGCGCATGGGATCTGGAACTTGGAACCTCAAATCTGAGATCTGAAATCCGGGATCTGAAATCACGGCTCCGAGTTCAACGCTCGTGCCGGAATACAGCCGACGCGCCGGAGACGCAATGCGGTGCGACGCCCGCCGCGCCTCGATCGCGCCGCACCTCGTCGAACCTACGCCACCTCCGGCTCCGCCTCTCGCCGCTGCCTCACCTCATCCTCCGAGAGCAGTTCGCCCTCCTGGGACGCCACGATCGCGCACACCACGGCATCCCCGATCACGTTGACCACGGTTCGGCACATGTCGAGAATCCGGTCGATCGTCAGGATCACGGCGATGCCCTCGGTGGGGATGCCGACGGTGGCGAAGATGCCGGCCAGCAGCGGGATCGACGCCCCGGGCACGCCCGCCGTGCCCAGGGCCGAGAGCGTGGCCGTGATGACGATCGTCGCCATCTGCTCGAACGACAGTTCCAGTCCGTACAACTGCGCGATGAACACCGTGGCGACGGCCTGGTACAGCCCCGTCCCGTTCTGGTTCACCGTCGCCCCCACCGGCAGCACGAACCCGACGATCTCCTTCGAGCATCCCAGCCGCTTCTCGCAGCACTCCATCACCACCGGCAGCGTCGCGTTGGACGACGATGAACTGAACCCCAGCAGCGCGGCCGGCGCGAGCGCCTTGTACAACCGCCTCATCCCGATCCGCCCGAACGTCCACGCCAGCGCCGGATACACCGCCAGCCCCATGACCAGCAGCCCGCCGATCACGCACAGGGCATAAACCGCGAGCGAACGCAGCACGTCCAGCCCGAGTTCCGCGACCACCGGCACCACGAAGCAGAACACCGCGTACGGCGCCAGCACCATCAGCCACGAGATCAGGCGGATCACCGTGTCGGACAGCCCGTCGAAGAAGTCGATCACGGGCCTCATCTTCTCGCGGGGCAGCGTCGCCATCGCGATGCCGATCAAGAGCGCCATCGTCACCACCTGCAGCATGTCGCCGCGGGCGAGTGCATCGAACGGATTGGTCGGCAGCAGGTCGGTGAAGAACTGCCAGAGGCTCTTGGGGTCGGCGGTCTCGCGGGCTCCGGAGGCCGCGGCCTGGGCCCGGAAGTGCGCCGTCGACTCGGCCGACAGCCACTGCCCGGGCTTGACCACCAGCGCGATCGTCAGCCCGATCAGGATCGCCAGCACCGTGGTCGTGATGTAAAACGCCGCCATCCGCCCGCCGATCCGCCCCAGCTTCTTGAAGTCCCCCAGGCTGCTGGCCCCGACGATCAGGCTGAACAGCACCATCGGCACGGTGATGAACGAGAGAGCGCGGAGGAACATGGTCTTGATGAACGCGGCCGCGTGCCGTAGGAATCGCGCCCCCTGGGCGGCAAACCCTGCGTCCTGATTGATCGGCACCGTTTCGAGGTCATACCGCGCGATCTGGTCGCGCGTCAGTTGCCAGGCCTGCTTGCCCTTGAGCGTGGCGTCCGCGGGCGCCAGGTCCGCCGGCGTCGCCACGCCCTCTGGCAGCACGACCGCCCGATCCTTCCACTCAAAGAACGCGGGAACGTTGCTGACGCCCAGGCGATTCCAGGTCGAGGCGTTCCACGTCGCGTTCAGGACCAGCCCCACAAGGACGCCCGCGACCAGGCCGATCAGGATCTTCCAGTGCAGGGCGAGTCGCCTCCGCGGGCGTGGGGAGATCGGCACGGGAGTCGTCGGCGGCGTCGTCTGCATGGCGAGTCCTCCCGGGCCGGGCAAACCGGGAATGTAGCAGGTGCCAAGCCAGTTCACCGCAGCCGCGCAGCCCACGAGGCGGGCGGCGCACGCCCCCGCACCCAGCGCCCTGTGCGATCAGGCGCTGCTGCTGCTGCTCGCCCGTGCGGGGGCTCGCGCCGCTCGCCTCGCCAAGCCCGAGCCTCCCGTTGAGTTCCCGGTCACTCCCGCGTCAACCTCGCATGGAAAGACATCACCGGCTCCACCTGCTCGTTGTTTGCCTGCGTGTCCGTCACCGTCACACTCCCGTCCTCGTTGAACTCGAAGATCGACACGTTGGTCGTCGGGTTCTCCAAATCCGGCCCATCCTGCCGCGACGTCAGCACAAGCCGCCCATCCTCATCGAAGTTCCCCGTCTCCGCGAACCGGTACCCCCCGGACCCCACCCACACCGTCTCGTACTCCTCCCGGAACGGGTTGTACGACACGATCGCCATCCACTGGCTCCAGCGGTCCTCGGCCGGGTCGCCCACCTGCACCTCGAACGTAAGCTCCAGGTGCTTGTTCTCCCAGATCCACCGGTTCGACCATGTGCCCACCTGCGCCTCGCGCTCGCCCGCCGCGTTGGGCGTGCCCATCGTCCCCTCGACCTGCCACGCTCCGACCAAGGGCGCGAGGCGAGCCATCGCCTGCTCGCGGGCCTCACGGATCGCGGCCCAGTCGACCGCCGGCGCCTCATCGCCCTCGGGCTGCGGGCTGGTGCCCATCCCGTCCGACGCCGCCGCCATCGCGCCCGTCGCCGCCAACACAACCGCCATGCCCGCCGCCGCCGTCCACGCCCTACGACTCGCCATGTGATCCACTCCTTTCGATTCTTGCTCCCCGCCTCGCGCCGGAGCCCCCCCCGGCCCGGCCCCCATCATCCACGATTTCAGCCATCCTTGCGCGCCCCACGCCGCCTCGTCGACGCCGCGACCGACCCCGCAAGAATCTGCAATCCCGCGCGCACGAAGAGCGAATCCCGGCGACAATCCCCCCATGTCCGGCACCCCAAGCCAGTACGGAGACTTCGGCCAGCGCGGCGACCCCCGCGGCAAGCACGAAGGCGTCCGACGCCCCGACGAGCGCGGCTCCTGGCCGCCCGAAGACCCGCTCCAAACCGATGACGCGACCACCACACCCCCCAGCGTGCCGCCC
>CAZHKB010000025.1:0-15981 GCA_964533405.1 uncultured Phycisphaeraceae bacterium
GGGCGAGCCGATAGATGAACGGATGGGCTTCCACGCCATAGGCGGCGACGCCAGCATTCTCGGCGGCGACGAGTGTTGTTCCGGAGCCGGTGAACGGGTCGAACACCCGGGTGTCGCCGAGGCGGGCAGCGTTCCGGATGAGGTGCTCCGCCCAAGCCCCCGAGAATCCCGCACTGAACCGAATCCACCTATGCACCGGCAACCGCATGTTGTCCACAAAGGTCGTCGACGCGGCATCGCTCACCGGCAAGTCACTGGCGACTTCGGCAAAGAGCGTGGCTTGGGCAGACTTCGGGAGCACTGTCCTACTTTCCTGAGTGAACAAGGGAGCGAGTCTCACGGATCGGTGCAGTCATGGAATCAGCGTGCGTTGCTCCGCACGGTCCGTGTCCTTCGTTGAGTCCTCCCCAGCGTACGGGGCGTGCTTGGGCCGCGCGCGGTGGCGTCAGAGCCTTGACGCCGCGATGCTGGCCAGTTCGCTGCGCTCGCTCTTGGTCATGGTGACGTGGCCGACGAGGCGGATGCCCTTCATCTTTTCGACGGCGTAGGCCAGGCCGTTGCTCGACTGGTCGAGGTAGGGGTTGTCGATCTGTCCGATGTCGCCGGTGAGGATGAGTTTGGTGCCGTCGCCGACGCGGCTGGCGATGGTCTTGACCTCGTGGGGCGTGAGGTTCTGCGCCTCGTCGACGATCATGAACTGGTGGGGGATGCTGCGGCCACGGATGTAGGTCAGGGGTTCCAGGACGAGTTTGCCCTCGGCGATCAGGCGTTCGATCCGCTGCTCGGTGGAGTGGCTCTCGGTGGATTGCAGGCCCGAGCCGCGGGTGCTGAGGAGGTAGCCCAGGTTGTCGAAGATGGGCTGCATCCAGGCGGTGAGTTTTTCGTCCTTGTCGCCGGGCAGGTAGCCGATATCGCGGCCCATCGGCATGATGGGGCGGGCGACCAGGAGCTTGTCGTAGCGCTCCTCGTTGAAGACCTTGGTCATGCCGGCGGCGATGGCGACCAGGGTCTTGCCCGTGCCGGCCGAGCCCAGCAGGGTGACCATCTTGATCTCGTCGTCCAGCAGCAGGTCCAGGGCCATGGTCTGCTGGAGGTTGCGGGCCATGATGCCGAACGTGGGCTTGCGCTGGCTCATCACGGGGATGAGGTGCTCGGTGTCCGCCAGCCGCCGCCCAAGGCCCGTGTGGTTCTCGTCCTCGACCGAGCGGAGGATCACGAACTGATTGGCGTGGAGCGAGCGGCCCGGGCCCAGGGCGGCTTCCAGCGGCTCGCCGAGCTTCTCGACCGGGAGCATGCGCTCGCGGTAGAGCTCGTCGATCAGTTCGCCCGGCACGTCCACGGTGGTGAAGCCGGTGTAGAGACGGTCGGCGTCGACCTTCTGGTTCTCGAAGTCCTCGGTGACGATGCCGAGCGTGTCGGACTTGATGCGGGCCGAGAGGTCCTTGGTGATGAAGATGGTGGGGAAGCCCTGCTTTTTGAGCGCGTAGGCGGCGGCGATGATGCGGTTGTCGGGCATGTCCACCGCGATGGCGGCGGGGCGTTCGTAGTCGGTCACGTCGACGCGGACGGTGCCGGTGCGCCCGTTCTCGCCGACGGAAGCGGCGGCGCCGGAGCGGGGGGAGATGGAGCCCCACTCGACCCCCTCGATGAGCGAGCCCTGGGCACGCAGACGGTCGAGGTGGCGGATGCACTCGCGGCTGTTTCGCCCAAGGTCGTCCTCGCGCCGCTTCATCGAGTCGAGCTCCTCGATCACAGGGAACGGGATGACGACGTGGTTCTCCTGGAACACGAAGAGGGCGTTGGGGTTGTGGAGCAGGACGTTGGTGTCCAGCACGAAGTGCTTGGTGACCCCGTCGGGGAAGACGTCACGCGGTCGTGCTGCGGCGGCTGCTGCCATGGGCGTCCGTGGTTCCTGTGCTGTCCCGGCGGGTGGGGTCTGTGTCCAAGGACGCTCCGCGTCTGATCCGGAGCATATCGCCGCTCGCCCCGGCTAGCGGGCCAGGTCGCCGATCCACAATGCCGCCGGCTCCCACACGGTCCCGCGAACTCGCCTCAACAGCTCTTTATCCGCCGTGACCACCCGGGCGTTCATTGACCCGCCCAGGGCTAGGAACAGGCAGTCGTAGACGGCATGGTCGAGCGCCATCGAGATGCCCACCCCGCCATCGAGCAGATCGCGGAATCCGTGATAGGTGACATCCACCGCGCGCATCGTCCTTCGGAGCGAGCCGACAACCGCCGGATCGAAGTCGAGAACCCTGGCCCGGCGGCAGAGGACGTTGTCCACCTCCAGGAGCATGATGTCGGGCGCGTGCAGTGCCCAGCCAGCGTTCACAAGGGCGGTCGCGTGCGCGGAGTATTCCTCCGCGAGCAGCCACTTGATCGCCACGCTCGTGTCTACGACCAGGGCTTGCCTCAAGCCGCCCGCCCTCCCCCGTCCCTCATCCGACGGATGATTTTCACGCTGCTCGAGAACTTCTTCCCGCCCCAGGACCGCTGCAAGTCCTCCACCATCTTGCGGGCGGCCGCAGGGTCAACGGCCACCTGACGCTCCAGGTAATCCTTGATCTCCGCCTGCAGCGAGCGCCCGTTCGCCTTGGCGCGGGCCTTCCAACGCTCCACCGTCTTCTCGTCCAGCCCACGAATGAGAACCTGCGCCATGACCCATCTCCATCGCTCGCCGCTCTGGGAGCGGCCATGCTATCACAATGCTAGCACTTTACCCAACCCACGCCCCCACCACCAGCACGCCCGCCGCCACACACGCAAACGCGGTCTTCACAACTGTGGACATCAATCGCCCCACCGCCGCCCCTTGGCCGACGGTCGCCGATTCCTTCCATGTGCGTTTCGACACGCCGCGCTCGGCGGCCATGGCTCCCAGGCCGGCCCCGACGATCGCCCCGATTACGCTACCCAGGATCGGCACGGGGATCACGAACGAGCCGACCACCAGCCCCACCAGCGATCCCAGGATCGCGCCCCAGATCCCGGCCTTGGTGCCCTTGGCCTTGGCCGCCCCGATCGCCGAGGCCGCGAACTCGGCGATCTCCGCCAGCGCGGCGATGAGGGCGACCGCCCCGAGGGTCCACCACGAAAACAGGTCGCCCCGCCACCACTGGCACCCCAGGGCCGCCAGCAGCGCGACCCAGATGCCCGGCAACTGCAGCAGCACCAGCAGCACGCCGCCCAGGGCGAAGAGCGTCACGATGATGGAGGCAACCAGGTCGAGCATCGACCTGATGGTATGGATTTCGGAGCGGGTTCATTCAGGCGAATGGATGAAGGCACACGCACCGCGAAGCCCTGGCGAGGGCGAAGCGGAGCACACCCTCCCACCGCGAGGACGCGGGGCGTGGTCGCGGCTCTGAGCGAACACGCCCATCAATCCGCGCGGCCCATCGAGCGTGGCCGCTCAGGGCCGCGGCCACGGCACACTCAGCCGACCTCCGCCAGCCTGCTTCCCTGCTGGAGGAGGATCTGGTGGGCGAGCTGGCTGGGGTTGTACCCGGCGGGGACCCGGACGTAGGGCTTGTTGTGCTTGAGGCAGAAGTCCTTCACGCCCTCGAACGAGTGGCTGGACCAGCGGATCATCATGAGCACCGCGCCCACGTCCGGGCGCGCGATCGCGTCCTCGAACGGCGCGATCGACGCGTGGTGCCCCGAGGACAGCCACACCAGCTCCTTGAGCTCGAGTTCGCGCTCGATGAGGCGTTTGCTCGTGTGGCGGCAGATGCCGCCCAGCAGCACCACCGCCTTGCCCCGCAGCAGTTCGCGGACGCGCAGCAGCTCGTCGGAAGCGCGGCGTGCGGGCCGTACGTCTTCGGCGCCCTCGCCTTCCTCGTCCTGGCTCAGGCGTTCGTCCAGGTACGCCATAATGCTGGAGAAGGGCTCGCCCCCCAGCATCGCTTCGGGCACATGCTCGGCGACCGGCGCGAGCACCTCGATCAGCGCGGGGTCGCTGGCCTGCCCGCCCGCGGCGAGGAAGGCTCGCGCCGCGGAGTCGATCTTGTTCCAGTCGTGGCTGAGGTCGCCGACGTGGTCGACGTGGTCGTCGTGGGCGGCGTGGTGGGCCACATCATGGGCGCTGTGGGCCTCGACGATGCGCCCGGCGTGGTACTGGATCGCGTTCAGCGCCTGGCGCCTGGCCCGCTCGCCCCGGCGGGTCGAGTCCAGGCGCTCGCGGGCGCCGGTCAGGCGGGCCTCGAGCCCCCGCCACGCGCTAGGGTCCACGTCACGGGCGGCGTCGAGGACGCGGTTGCTGATCTCGCCGCGGTCGACGCGCCCGCGGAGCCACGCGAACACGGTGCGCTGGTCGCGATCGCCGCCGCGGGCCTGCTCGACGGTGTAGAGAAGTTGGAAGAGGGCGGCCTGCGCCTCGGCCAGCATCTCCAGCCCGGGCGTGTCGTCCATCGACGAGTGGACAATGTCCGCCGCCGCCGCGAAGTTGGTGTAGCAACCCGCCGACGTTTCCAGCAGTGCATCGTCCAGGAACTCGGTGTCGCGGTGGATCGCCCAGAGGTAGCAGGGCTGGACGGGCTCGGCGTCGGCCCGCAGTTTGTCGTACCGCGCCTTGACCGCGTCGAAGCCCGTCTTGTTGCGGTCACGCGCGAACACACAGGCCTCGGCCTGCAGGCGGCAACGGCGAGCGACCATATCGAGCGAGATGCCGATCGCGGTCCCGGTCGCCGGCGGCGGACCGGCCAGCGGAACGGATTGGCGCGGGCTCGCCCCGTTCTGGCCCAGGCCCGCGCTGAGCGCCTTGGCGGCGATCTCCGCGTCCAGGACCGGCTCGGAAACCACGCGCGGGCCTGAGATCTTGCGAGGCGCGAGAGCGAGTGCCGGGGGCGTGGGCAACGGGGGCGCCGCCAGCGCGTGAGCCACGCCCAGGGCGTCCGAGCCCGAGACGGTTCCGCGGGACGTGCGCCCGCCCGATGCCCCATCACGGTCTCCGATTGTGTCGGGTGTTTCTCGCGGTGCCGAGTGAGGTTCTTCCGCCCCAACCTCTTTCGTCGCCTCGATCAACAGCCTGGCTACCGCCTGCGCCGCTTCGCGTAGTTCCGGAGACGACGTGAGCAATCGGCGTATCGCCTCGCCCGCCTGCGCGAGGGCGGCCCCCAACTCTGAACTCGACATGGGTTATCTCCATAAGGTGAACTCGCTCCACCACAGCGTACCCGCGAACACGGGCCGCGCCTCCAAAACCGCCGCTCGACCACGGCGTCTTCGCACGCCGCGCGGGTAACGCGAGCAACCTTTCGCGAAGCCCGTCCGTCACCGTCGGCGGCTTGGCCGAACCCAACACCCCCCTGAACCCGTAGACTCTGCTCGAACCCGTCCGCCGCCCTGTCCACCCCGCCCCACCCGGGGCGTTCCCAGGATCTCCCGTTTGGCCGATCGCACCGACGAGCAACTCTTCGCCGACTATCGCCGGGGCGAGGTGGACGCTTTTCGGACGCTGATCGACCGCCACCACGACGATCTGCTGCGGTTCCTGATGCGTCTGGTCGGGGGGCGTCAGGCCGCTGAGGACGTGTTCCAGGAGACTTTTCTCCAGATTCACACCTCCGGCGACTCGTTCGACATCGAGCGGCGCTTCCGCCCGTGGCTTTTCACAATTGCCGCGAACAAGGGGCGGGACTACCTGCGTAGGAAGGGACGCAGGCAGGTCATGGAACTCTCGGCCCCGGTCTCCAGAGGCGGGTCGGGATCCGAGGGAACATCCTTCATCGACCTGCTGCAGGTCGATATTCCGCCCCCCGGCACCGGGCTGGAAGCGGACGAGCGCGAACGCCAAGTCCAGGAGGCTCTGGGCTGCCTCTCGCACCCGCTCCGGGAGATTCTGCTGCTGTCGTACTTCAACCGCCTGACCTACGCCCAGATCGCCGTGGAGCTTGAGATCCCGCTGGGCACCGTGAAGTCTCGTCTACACGCCGCCGTGGCGTCGTTTGCCCGCAAGTGGCAGCAACTCCGGAAGGACTCGGACCCCGACTCGAACTCGACCACCTGACTCGTTCCCGACCCCGCGTCGCATCCGCGCCTCCAAATCCCGCACTTCGACTCCCGCATCCGCATCCGCATCCGCACCGCGCGCCCCAATGCACGCCCCACTGCACGCCCCACTGCACGCATGAGCAACGACCCCATCCAACCCGCCTGCCCGCTCGGCTTCGACGATGTCGTCGCGCTCGACGCGTTGGTCAACGCCGGGTACGACCTCTCTCGCATCTCCGACCCCCAGGTCGCCGCCAGGGCCGGGCACATCGCCGGGCTGCTTGGCATCGTTGATGCCCCGGTCCAGATCACGAACCGCGCGCTGGTGGATGTCACGTTCCTTCGCGCGATGCGCACCCCCGCGGGGAGCGCCAAGCCTGTTGAGGAGCACGCGGGTCTGGCCAGCCTGCTCACCGGCGGCCCGGCATTCGAACCCGCCGCCCGCGAACGCCTGATCGGCAAGACCCTCGCCGGGATCGACGCGGCCCTTGACGAGCAGTCCGACCGCATGCGTCTGGACTCCCGTCGCGCCGCCGGGCGTGTGGCCTCCATCTCAATCCGAGACATCGTCTCGGTGGCCGCGGTGCTGATGATCGCCGCCTCGGTTGTCTGGCCCGTCCTCTCGCACATGCGGGAGGAGAGCCGCCGGATGGCCTGCAACTCCAACCTCGGGGCGGCCTCCAGCGCGCTGGCCAGTTACGCCCAAGACTACCAGTACTCAACGCCCATGGTCGCCGGCTTCTCGGGCGGCACGCCCTGGTGGAACGTCGGCTCGGAAGAGACCCAGTCCAACTCGGCCAATCTCTACACGCTCTCCCGCGAGGGCTATGTGTCGCTGGCCGCCCTCGCGTGCCCAGGCAACGCCCACGCCCAGACCGTCTCGGCCCCTGACCAGCGGGACTGGCGGTCCATCCAGGAGATTTCCTACTCCTACCAGATCCAGCCCGCCGAGCAGCCGGCAAACGGCGCGGCCGTGTGGGGCAGCGGCGCCAGCGTGGTCATGACCGATCGCTCACCGGTCATCCTCCGCGCCATCCGCGGAGAACCCATTGACCCTTGGGCCAACTCCCCCAACCACGATGGGCGCGGTCAGCACGTTGTCCTGGCCGACGGCTCGGTCGGCTGGCTCACAACCCCCGAGATCGGCCCGTCCACGCTCGGATCGGGCGCGTCCCGCTGGTCGGCCGCCGGGTCAGCCCACGGCGACAACATCTGGCTCCCGCGCGGCCTGGAGCGCGCCATCGATCAGGCCATCGGTCGCCGCCGCATCGACGCGATCAAGGGCACCGAACTGCCCGAGAGCGCGGATGATGCGTTCGTGGGGCCGTGAGGCTCACTTCCGTGCGGGTTCTGTGTACCGCGCGTGCAGCCGGGTTAGAGGTCCATAGTCGAACTGGTCCGCCGCTCGAATTGCCGAGAAGTAGTCACAGCGCGCGACGCTGGATTCGCCCATGGTCTGCTCGGGCCAAAGCACGACCGGCTGCTTGCGCCGACGGAGCCAGATGTTGGTCGCCATGCGCGACCACCGCCCGTTCCCGTTCGCAAACGGGTGGATGAAGACGGCCCCGTGGTGCAGCAGCACGCCCCGTTCCCGCCAAGACATGCCCGAGTCCCTCCGAACTGGCACCTCATCGCACACCGCCAAGACCGCCGTCGCGATCTCGTACGACGCCACCCCGATGTTCTTCTCGGTCGTGCGATAGCGACCCGCCCAATCCCACACGTCGCCGAGCATCTCCCGATGCAGCCGTCTCATCCAAGACTCGTCGAACGGCGCCGCGCGGGCCGAGACCGGGCCAGCCAGATACTTGTACTGGGCCTTGAGGATGTTCGCCGCCTGGGCAAGATTGAGCTGCCGACGCGTGATGATGGCCTCGGGTCGCAGAAGGCCACGCCGCTCATCGGGGTCGAGCGGCGTCTGACCGGGCACCGAGCCGTCGATCCGATCGCCAGTGCGTTCATCCATCCCTCACTCCCAGAGCCGGCTCGGCGATCCCTCAAGCAGCATCCCCTCCGCCTGTTACACCAGCATGGCGATGCCCTCGTCGCCGAGCGCCTGCGCCTCGAGCCCGCTCGTGGCCTGAACGCGCGCCGCCAGCCGAACGGCCTTGTCGTGCGCCGCCTCCTCCCGCATCTGCGACACCGTCTTGGCGGGCCGCATGGCGAACTCGTATCCGAGAGCCTTGAAAAGCGGTGTCACGTTGGCGAGCGAGGCGTGCTCCAACTCGCCGCCGAGCATTCGCTTGACGGTCGCTTCAGAAAGCCCCGCTCGGATCGCGAGAACGCGACGGCTCAGGCGAAGTTCGCGTCGCCGCGTTTCCAGCTCTCCACACTCGATCATCCGCGTGTCCGTGGCACATTTTTTGGCTCGTATACGACCCGAGTTCCACTGATCGTACCATAAACGACCCAGTTATTAGGTCGGTGCCCCTCGCTGTGCCAAGATACTCGTATTGTGTTTTGGTAGCGCTGCCATCACGTCCTTGCAGACAACTCAAACGGCACCGCACTCAGCTCCACACCCGGGTTCCGCTGCCCGAAATACCGCAGCCCGAACTCCTCGGCGAACAGCACCACCCCGCGACCGTCCGTATCCACCGCCAGCGTCATGTCCGAACTCGTCTCCGGCTGGAAGTCCTCGTCCGCGCCGTCCTTCTTCCACCAGCGCATGATCGACCACCGGGCCGGCTCCAGCCGGCTCTCGGCCCCGTACTCCGCTTCCAGCCGATACTGCACGACCTCAAACTGCAGCGGGCCGACGGCCGCCAGCAGCGAGGTCTTGACCTGCCCCGAGCCAATCAACAACTGCTGCACCACGCCCTCCTGCAGCAACTGGTCCACGCCCAGACGGAACTTCTTCGAGTTGCCCGGGTGCGGGTTGTGCAGGTACGCGAACACCTCCGGCGTGAACCGAGGGATCTCGTCGTACACGATCGACTTGTCCTCGGTCAGCGTGTCGCCGATCCGCAGAACGTCGTGACCGACGATGCCCACGACATCGCCCGCCTTGCCGTCTTCCACCGTCTCCCGCGTCTGGCCGAACAGTTTCTGGGCGTTGCTCAGCCTGATCTTCTTGCCGCTCTGCGCGTGCGTCACGGTCATCTCGCGCTCGAAGGTGCCCGACACCACGCGCACGAACGCGATGCGGTCGCGGTGCCGGGGGTCCATGTTGGCCTGGATCTTGAATACGAACCCGCTGAACTGCGGGTCCTCGGGCCTCACCAGCCGATCGATCGACTTCCGGGGTCCGGGCGCGGCCGAGTGCTCCAGGAACCCATCCAGCAGCAACTGCACGCCGAAGTTGTTCATCGCGCTGCCGAAGTACACCGGCGAGACGCCCCCCGCCAGCACGCGGGCCTCATCGAACTCCTCGCCCGCCCCGCTGAGCATCTCGACATCATCCCGCGCCCGCGCATACACCGGCTCCTCCAGCTTCACACGCACCGCCGGATCATCCAGCCCCATCACCTCCACCGGCGCCACATACGCCCCGCCCACCGTCCGCTCGAACAGGTGTACCCGCTTGGTCAGCCGGTCATACACCCCCCGAAACGTCGGGCCATCGCCCAGCGGCCAGTTCACCGGGAACGCCCCGATCCCCAGCACGCTCTCCAGCTCATCGATCAGCTCCAGCGGGTCGCGCGTGGGCCTGTCGCACTTGTTCATGAACGTGAAGATCGGCACGCCCCGCCGACGGCACACCTCGAACAACTTCCTCGTCTGCGGCTCGATGCCCTTGCCCGCATCAATCACCATCACCGCCGAGTCCACCGCCGTCAGCACCCGGTAGGTGTCCTCCGAAAAATCCTTGTGGCCCGGCGTGTCCAGCAGGTTCACCCGGTACCCGTTGTAGTCGAACTGCAGCACGGTGGAAGAGATCGAGATCCCTCGCTGCTTCTCCAGCTCCATCCAGTCGCTGGTGGTGGCCCGCTGGTTCTTGCGTGCCGTCACCGACCCGGCCAGCTGCACCGCGCCGCCGTACAGCAGCAGCTTCTCGGTCAGCGTGGTCTTGCCCGCGTCCGGGTGCGAGATGATGGCGAAGGTGCGCCGGGGCAGATGGTGAGAGTTGGGAGAGGTCATCGGGCAACGATATCCCCCGCGCCGCGCGATCTGGGCACCCCCTCCCGCAGGCGATTCCGCAAATCTCCTCTCTGAACCGTATTTCAGCCCGTCTTCACGGGCTCCACCAGCCCGTCCCGTACGTTCTGACATGTCACCCGGCTGCACTCCCGCACGCCGGTGCGCCACGAAAGGCACGCCATGTCACGAACACCAAACGCCTACGGCTCAACCGGCGACTCCGACGTTGATCGCTCGGGCTCCGACGCACCGAACGACGCCTCCGGGTCAACCTCCAACAGGTATGGCTCCTCCGGCTTCAACCAGCCGGGCCGCGACAACCCGGAAAACGTCGGCTCCCGCAGCACGGGCGCCTTCGGAGAGAAGCAGTCCAGCCGCCCGGAGGACCAGGCCGCGGACGCCTCCGCCTTCGGCTCCGATCAGACCGGCGACCAGTCGTCGGAGCAGGCCGAGGGCTACGACTCGAAGCACGCCCCCGAAATGCTGCGGGCCCACGCCAAGACCGCCAAGCGCCATGTCGAGGCCGCGGCCAGCGAGGTCAAATCCGTCGCCCACGAGGCCGCCAACGCCACCCGCCAACTCCGCGACAAGGCCGCCACCGCCGCCCACTACCAGCGGACCCGCACCGCCGACGTGTTCGAGATCATCGCCGACGCCGTCCGCGACGCGGGCAAGCGCCTGCTCGAGGAGCCTCGCACCCGCGAGGTGGGCATCTGGGGCGACATCGCCGCCGACAAGGTCACCGGGGCCTCGAACTACCTCCGCCAGAACGACGCCTCGACCATGTTCCGCGACGTCAATCAGATCGCCCGCAAGCACCCCGAACTCTTCCTGGGCGCCATGGCCACCGCTGGCCTGGCCCTCGCCCGGTTCATCAAGGCCTCCCAGCGCCACGAGACCGAGCGCCTGCTCCAGCAGGCGCAGGGCGACACCCAGGCCGGTGCCAACCCCAACGCCTCCTTCGGCGCGGATTCCGGCTCCGAGTCCCGCTACAACCCTACCGGCTACACCGCCGCCGATCGCGCGAGCGCGGGCGACGGCGCAAACGCCGGCTCCGACGGGTGGGACTCCGCCGGCGGACGCATCAGCGACGCCTACCGCCCCATCTCCAGCGCCGGGGTGGCCCACGACCAGGACGCCTCGGTCAGCGACCCCACCCCCACCACCCCCGATACCAGGCCCCGCCTCAGCCAACTGGAAGAGGAGATCTAACACATGGTCAGCACCACTCGCCCCCCTCTCGACTCCCCGCCCGAGCCCGGCGTCAACGGTCGCGTCGGCTCCTCAGTGGTCAGCGATCTCCGCCAACTCCTTGAGGGCAGCGGCACGCTCGTCCGCCAGGAGCTCGCGCTCGTCAAGGCCGAGGCCCGCGAGCACGCCGACCGATACAGCAAGGCTCTGGCGGCCTTGGCCGCGGGCGGAGCGGTGGCCCTGATCGGCGGTGTGGTCCTCGCCATCGCCGCCAGCGGCGCACTCGCGTCCCTGCTCGTCCTGGCCGACCTCGACCCGGTCATCGCGGCGTGGCTGGGCCCGGCGATCATCGGCACCATCGTCCTCATCATCGGCGCCGTTCTCGTGAGCGCCGCCAAAGCCAAACTCAGCACACCACCCACGCTTCGGCGCACCGTCCAGGAAGCCGAGCGCACCGCCGCCTGGGCGAAGGAGAAGGTCTAATGGTCGAGTCAATCAAGAATGATCATCGCTCGCCCGAGCAGATCCAGCGTGAAATGGAGAAGACCCGTCAGTGCATCGACCAGAGCGTCGAACGCCTGGAATCCAAGCTCACCCCCGAGCGCCTCATCTCCAGCGCCGAGAACTGGCTCACGGGCGGACGCGTCGCCCAGGCCGGCCCGCTCAAGGACCATGTGGCCGCGTTCATCCGCGGCTACCCGCTCCCCAGCGCGCTCATCGCCGCTGCCGCCGCATGGGTCGTGTTCGACCGCGTCATGGCCGGCACCTCACGCGTCACCCCCGGTCAAGGCGGTGCGACGCACGGCTACGGCATGGGCGGGCAGACCATCTCCCGCGCCACCAACGTCGTCTCCAGCGGCGCCCACGCCCTGGCCGACGCCGCCAAGACCATCGCCGGCGCCGTCAAGCACACAGGTGAGGCCATCGGCTCCTCCATCGGCTCCGCCGCCTCAGGCGTCGGGCACGCCGCACATTCCGCGACCGGAGCGACCGTCCACGGCGCGGCCGATGGCGCCCACTTCGTCGGTAGCTCGGCCTCCCACGCCGCTCACGCCGTCGGTTCCGCCGCCTCACAGCTGGGCAGCACCGTGAGCCACACCGCCAGCAAGGTGGGCCACTCCGCGTCTCAGGCCGCGTCCTCCATCGGCCACACCGTCGCACACGGCGCCCAACAGGGTCGCCAGGTGCTGTCCCACACCTACCAGGATTACCCCGTGGGCATGGGCCTGGTCGCCGCCGGCCTCGGTCTGGCCGTCGGTCTCTTGCTCCCCCACACCCCCATCGAGGACAAGTTCCTGGGTGACCGCAGCGACAAGGTCCGCGATGAGGCCGCCAAGATCGGCTCGCAGGTCAAGAAGCAGGTCGTGGATGCCGCGTGCGAAGTCAAGGACGCAGGCAAGCAGGCCGTCTCCGAGATCAAGGCCGACGTGAAGGCCGAGCTCAAGGGCAAGTCCAGCATCAACGCGGATCGTCGCGAGCCGCAGCCCAGCCTCGAGCTGTAAACAAGCCGTCGACTTCTTCGGTTTGTCCGACCAACCTCTCCCAGCCCCGGGCCCGAGCTCGGGGCTCTTTGCGTGCATTCGCAAAGACGCTGGAAGCTCGGGCGTTTCCGGCCCTCGCCCCCGCCCGATCTCCCGTTACACTCCCCCAATGCCCGACTACGAATCCCGAATCCCCTACGAGGTGTCACGCATCCACGCCGCCGCCATCTACTGCTCCGACGGACGCCTCGGCGAGCACTTCGACGACTTCCTCCAGAACGGCCTCTCGCTGCCGCGCTACGACCGCGTGACCCTGCCGGGCGGCCCGGCCTGCCTGGCCGGGCACCCCCAGGCCTACCTCGAAGAACAAGGCATCGTCGACGAACTCAAGTTCCTGGTCGAGGTCCACCGCCTCAAGCGGGTCGTGCTGCTCGCCCATCAGGCGTGCGCGTTCTATGCGACGCGCCTGACGCTGAAGGAACCCAGGCTCGAGCTGGTGCAGCGGGCCGACCTGGTCCGGGCCGCCGCGTTCGTGCATCGAGTCACCCAACTCGACGCGATCGACGCCTACTTCGCGCGCCTGGTTGACGGGCGAATCAAGTTCGAGCCGGTCGAGGTCTGAGCGGGCCCGCTCCAAAAACGCAGCATGGACGCTCTCGCGCCCACGCCAGTCGTTACCCTCGCATTGAGCCCATCCCGACGCGTACGCCGGGTTCGACCCGTTTCCTTGCGGAACTCTCTGTCCCGCAGGTCATTGTGCCGCGCCGGACGCTTCGTCGCGTGCCAGCCCGGGTGCCAGCCGGGTGGCGGATCAGCGGCGGTTGTTGCCGAAGCCCGCCTCGCGGGGCTTGGCCTCGTTCACCGTCAGGTTGCGGCCTCCCGCGTCCTTGCCGTCCAGGGCCTTGATGGCCGCCTTGGCGCCCTCATCACCCATCTCGACGAAGCCGAAACCGCGGGGCTTGCCGGTCTCGCGATCGGTCGCGAGCTTGGCCGACGTGACCGGGCCGTGCGGCTCGAACATCGTCCGCAGCTCGGCCTCGGTGGTCTGATACGAGAGGTTTCCAACGTACAGCTTCATGTGCAAATCCAACGCCCGAAATGCAGGGAACCGGTGCTCAAGCTCGGGCGAGGTCGCGCATCAGTGATCGGGTCGGCGATCGATCCAGAATGGTTCGGACCGGCCAGACCGAGACAACTCTAGACCGTCGGGAGTGCAAAGCGCGATCTGGGAGGGTGCTGGAACGAATGTTTCCGGGATTTGTGCGGATTCATAGGCTCGGATTTCGGTAGGTAACGGGATTCAAGGGCGGCGGCAACGCGACTCCATAAACGGAACGACTCCGCTCCTTACAACTCCACCATCTCCACCGCCGCCCTCTGCTCAACCGCCATCACCGGCATCTTCACGTCTGTCCCGAACATCGCCAACGCCGGGTAGTCGCGGGCCAACCGCTGGCGGATCGCGCCCGGGTTGTAAAGCGGGGCCCGAGGAATCGGGATCGTGACCGCGGCCGGAACCTGCCCCGGCCCCTCGTCGATGACCTCGACAAACGCCGAGGAGCCGTCGGCGGCGGTGTATCCCCCGAACGCTCGGTCGGTGGCCGCCACGCCGGTCCCGGTTCGCGGGGCCGAGCCACCCGTCGCGTGGGCCATCAGGTCCAGGGCGATCTGCGCCTCGGCCCGGCTGCCCTCCAGCGCGGGGATCGCCTGCTCAAACGCCTGCAGCGCGCCCGTGCGGTTCTCAAACGTGCCCGACTTCTCCGCCCAGGTGCAGGTGGGCAGCACAACGTCAGCCCCATCCACCAGCGGCGACTCGAGCGTGTCGAGCAGCACCCTGAACTTGCCGTCAAGGGCCGCCATCAAGTCGGGCGTCGCCCACAGGCTCGGGTAGTTCCCGGTCAGGATCACCGCGGCGATCTTCTGCCCGCTCAGCGCCCTCGTGAACGCGTCGAACTCCATCGCCTCGCCGCCCGTCACCGCCTCGATGATGCGCCGCACGCCCCGGGCGTTGGGCGCCTTCTCCCCCGAGATCACAAACGCGTTCTTGTCGCCTTCCTTCGCGCCGGCGGGCATCACCTGGTCCGCCCCGCCCCGCGGCACCGGCCCGACCGCCAGAATCGCCTGCGGATCCAGGAACCGCGCCAGGTCCGCCAAAACGAACGCATCCTCGCACGACAGCATCGGGCTGATGAGCACCGCCAGGCGGTGCGGCCGGCTCTGGCCCTTCTGCAAGATCGGACGCGACTCATCGGCCCGGGCCCGCCGCCCCAGCGCCATGTGATCCCGAATCCCATCAACCGCGGCCTCGTGCGCCCGAGCCAGATCGGACTCCACCAACGAGCCATACTGCCGCCGAAGCGGGGTCGTCAGCCGCTTGTCGGAGTGCACGTGCTTCCACCCGTACCGCACCTCATCGGTGATCCACCACCTGTTGATCGAGGGGTTGGCCCGCGGCTTGAACCGGTAAATCTTGCCCTCGTTGTGCTCGATCAGGATGTTGTCGCCGCTGGCGGTCAGCCCATCGATCGAGGGCGTGCTCTTGAGGAACCACACGCGCTGGGCGAACAGGAAGTCCTTGTCCAGCAGCGCGCCCACCGGGCACAGGTCGATCACGTTGGCCGACAAAGGGTTGTCGATCGGGATGCCGGGGAAGACGTCGATCTCCTCGCGGTTGCCGCGGCCCGTGACGAGCAGCTCGCCCGAGCCGGTCACCTCGCGGGTGAACCGCACGCAGCGGGTACACATGATGCAGCGGTCCGCGTACAGGTACACATGCGGCCCAAGGTCCTTCTTGGGCTGCTTGACCTTCGTCTCCTCAAACCGCGACACGCTCCGCCCGTACTGATACGAGTAGTCCTGCAATAAGCACTCACCCGCCTGGTCGCACACCGCGCAGTCCAGCGGGTGGTTGATCAGCAGGTACTCCATCACCGACTTCTGGTTCTGCACCGCCTTGGGCGAGTTGGCCAGCACCACCATGCCGTCGGAGGCCGTCTGCTGGCAACTGGGCAGCAGCTTGCCGCCCATGAACGGCTCGAGCACCCCGGCCTTGTTGGGCGCGTGCACCTCGACCAGGCAGATACGGCACGAGGCCACGATCGACAGCCCGTCGTGGTAGCAGTACTGCGGAATCGCGATCGCGTTGGCGTTGGCGATCTGCAGGATCGTCTGGCCTGGGGTGAAGTCGCAGCGCGCGCCGTTGATGGTGATTGAGGGCATGGAGCGGGAGGGTAGG
>CAZHKB010000026.1:0-15964 GCA_964533405.1 uncultured Phycisphaeraceae bacterium
TCCGCCCAGCCCACCACCAAGCCCCGCAACGAGCCTCGGGCCGCCAGCGCCAGCCGGGCGACCGACACGGGCAACGACCGCCCGGCCAACGCCACCCGCGAAACCCGCGGCACTCGCAACGCCAACTCCGCCCCCGGCGGCGACATCCTCACCATCTACTCCGCGGGCCTTGCCGAGCTCCTCTCCAGCCCCAAGGACGCCGGCGTCCGCGATGCCCTGGCCCTCGTTCAGCCCCGCCTGGTCGCACTCGCCCAGATGCAGGGCGCGATGCCCGACCCCGAGAAGACCATCGGCACCATGTGGACGCTCGCCTCCAGCCCCATGACCCTCCGCATCGCCGCCACCGAACCGGGCGAGAACGGCGAGCCGCCGTTTGCACTCGAACTCTCCAGCCGACCCGCGGACGCCGCGGCCCTCGAACGCACCATCGTCTCCCTGCTCCGCGACAACGACGTGCCCATGCGATCGACCGACGACGGCCGCGAGATCGACACCCCCGCTGGCCCCGCCCGGTTCAGCGTGAGCAACGACACCATCAACCTCGCGGTCGGCCTGCCCCTTCCGCCCTCGGACCTCCAGATCGACCTGCCCGAAGGCTACACCCCCACCTTCGCCATCCACGCCAACCTCCAGAACGCCCAGCCCTTCATCGAGATGGCCCTGGCCCAGGCTCCCGAGCAGGAGCAGGCCCGCCAGATGATGGAACTCTTCGGCATCCTGGGCGACGACGCCCTCATCCTCGACTTCGCCGTCGGGCACAACGACACCGACTCTTACTTCCACGGCACGCTCCATGGCGCGAAAGCCCGGGCACAGGCCATGGGCGTGCCCCAGGGCGTCACCATCGATGCCGAGTTCCTCTCGCTCATCCCCGCCGACACCACCCAGCTCATCGCCGGCGTCTTTGACCTCTCATTCCTCGACGAGGTCCTCGACATGCCCGAGGCCCAGGACGGCCTGGCCCAGGTCAACCAGCAACTTGGCATCGATATCCGCGACGACATCCTCAACGCCATCGGCAACCGGGCCGCGATCTACCAGTCTGACCGCACCGGCGGCGGGGGCATCCTCTCCAGCGTGCTGATCGTCGAGCTTGAAGACCCGGCCTCCTTTGCCCGCGCCCACAAGCGCCTGGTCGGTCAAGCCAATGACCTTGTGGCCGAGCAGATCGCCGCCAACCCCACCCCGGGCTCCATCCAGCCGTCGGTCGAGATCACGACCCGCCGCATGGACGGCGTCGAGTTCTTCACGCTCGTCTTCCCGGGCCTGCCCATTCCCGCCGAGATCTCGTGGACGATCCACGAAAACCACCTGATGGCCGCTCTTTCGCCCCGATCCCTGATCGAGGCGATGGCCCAGGCCGACGGCGACGCCGGCTCGTTCGCCTCCAGCCCCGTCCTTCGCGGCCTGGTGGGGGCCGAGCTCGACCGCGCCAACCTGCTCTCCGTCTCCTACACCGACGCCCCGCGCTTCGCCGTCCAGGGGTACTCGCTGGTCAACCTCTTCTGCTCGGGCCTCACCAACGCCCTGCGCACGACCGACGGCGTCGATCCCGGCGTCCCGCTGCCCCCCTTCAACGAGTTCATCGAGGGCATCGAGCCCACCATCACCATCTCGCGGTGGCAAGGCGAGAACCTGACCTGGACCGGTCGGTCCGATGCCTCGATGCTCGTGAATCTCGCCGGCTCGTCCGGCTCAATCCTCGGGCCTCTGGCGATCGGCGGCGCGGCCGGGGCGCTCATGCCCGCGCTCGAACAGGCCCGCGAATCCGCGACGCAGGCCAAGGCCCAGTCCCACCTCCGCCAGGTCTCCATCGCCATGATGACCTACAGCGCGGAGAACCAGGACGATCTCCCGGGCTCGATCGACGACATCCACGAGTACGTCGGCGACATCGCCCTGTTGTCCTCGCCCCTGGGCCCATGCATCGACGGCTCGCCCGACTACGCCATCCGAACCGACCTCGACCATGATCGCGTCTCAGACATCGCCGACCCAAGCCTCACCCTGGCCGCCATCGACCGCGCCAGCCTCGTCAACGGCGCCGAGATGGTCATCGTCGCGTTCTTCGACGGGCACGTCGAGGCCATCTACACCTGGCAGCTCACCGACCTGCTCGCCCAGGACGCCAACCGCGGCGCGTACGAGTCCTTTGGCCTGCCCGACTGGATGAATCCGGGGTTCTGATGCGCGGCCGCGGAGGTCACCCCGTCGCTCTGCCCGCGGGTTCCAGACTTCACCCATGTCCATCGTGACCATCAATCCGGACATTCTGGGCGGCACGCCCTGTTTCACCGGCACGCGGGTGCCCGCCGACACCCTGTTCGTGTACCTCAGCCGGCGCTACACGCTCGACGAGTTTCTCGAGCAGTTTCCGAGCGTCTGGCGCGATCAGGCGGTCGAAGCGCTCGAACTCGCACGCCGGGGTCTGCTCGAACTGACCTCCGGCCCAGCTCAGCAACGGAAGGCCGCGGGGTCAGGATCCTGCTTGACGAGAACCTGCCCCACGATCTCCGGCATCTGCTCATCGGCCACGACGTCCGCACCGTCGCGTACATGAAATGGTCGGGGGTCCACAACGGCGAACTCATCAGGCTTGCGGCCGAAGCAGGCTTCGAGGCGCTGGTCACCAAGGACGGTGCGGTAAGGACCCGGCAGCACGAACGGACGCGTGCTCGTGCCGTCATCTTCCTTGAAGCCCCGACCAACGACATCGAAGACACTCGCCCGATCGTCCCGGCGTTGCTGGCCGCGCTCGTCGCCCCGCTGCCCCGCGGATTTGTCGTTGTGCGGTCGGGCTGAGCCCGCGGAGCGAAAGAAAAACCGGAGCGACCCCGCCCCGGCTTGCTCATCACCAGCGTCCGCGATCCTTACCGAGAATCCACCACACTTTGCAGGAACTGGCCCTTCTGCGCCGCATCCAGCAGGTCCGTCAACTCCCGTGCCCTTGCCAGCCTCGCCTGATCGTTCGACGCCGCTTTGATCGCCCCCACCAGCGCCGTCGCTCGCGCCTGGTTGTCGGGCGCCACCGTGATGCCGCTTATCGCCTGGTCGATCCGCCCAGCGCCCTCGAGCAGCAGCGCGTCGTAGGTCAGCATCGGCTCGCGGAGGATCTCGCCCATGATGTGGCGCGTCACCAGGGTGTTGGGATTGGTGGCGTTCGGGTCGGTGTTGGCCGCCGCCGTCGCCATCAGCTCCTGCGTCCGGGCCTGCTCGTACTCGCGCACGATCTTCCAGTTGAACCCGTACTGCTGCGTGCTCAGGTAGCCCTGTGTCTTGAGGTCCTCGGTCAGGTGCCCCAGCTCCTGGAACGGGCGGACGATCTCGACCAGCCGGGCGATGCTGGCCCGGTCCTCCAGCGTCGCCTGATCGATCGCGCCGTCCAGCACCTGCTGCACCAGATCGATGTTCTGGATCACCAGACGCTCGACCTTGTCGCGTCGCTCGGCGATCACGCCCTGCACACGCTCCACCGTTGAGTCGTCCATCATCGGATTCACGCCCAGCGCCAGGATGTGCGGGTTACCCGGGGCGGGGATGATCTTGCCCTGGGCGTCCAGGTTCACCAGCGAGTCGTAGGGCAACTCGGGCAGGTTCTGCGTCGCGGCCGCCTCCTGCTCGGCCCGCTCGCGGGCCCGCAGCTCGGCGTCACGCCGGGCCTCGGCCTCCGATCTCACGCGCTCCGTCGCCGCCGGCGGCAGCGTCATGGGCGTCACGATTGGAGTCTGGGCCGGGGCCTCCGTCGGCGGCGGCACCAGCTGCCCAAACGCCGTCACCGGCAGCCCGACCAGAACCACCAGCAGCCCGGTCGTCCGAACCAGCCCGAGACGATCAACCAACCCACCAAAGCGGCGTGTCATGCTTGCTTGCTCCGTTCTTTCTCAATCCCGTTGAACCGCTGGCTCGCTACCCAATCAAAAACCGTTCCACTCACCAAAGCCACCACTGATCGGGCGCGGCCAGCCACCCCCAAAGCCTACCCCACACTCTATGGCTTGCCCCGCCGCCGGTGGCGGAATCGTGCGGCCCAAAGCCGGACCCCCGGCGCGAAGATGGCGCACTCGGACCCAGACGCGGGCCGAGAACCGGCTGGGACTCAGACGCGCTCGGAGGGTGCCGCTCCGGTATGTTCCAGACATGGGTGAGCCGTCATCGCCATTCGACCGAATCTCTCGAGACCCTGCGATCCTTGGCGGCAAGCCCTGCATCAAAGGAACACGGATCATCGTCGAACTCGTCTTGGAGTTGTTCGCCAGTGGTGGCACGCGCGACGAGATTCTGCGGAAGTATCCGCACCTGAAGAACGAGGACTTGGAGCAGGCTCTCAGGTTCGCTGCCGAGTCGTTGCGGGGTGACATCGTCGTGACCGCGAGGCTCGCCGGATGAAGCTTCGCGAGTTCAGTCTGCTGGCCGACGGGGGCGTCGACCCGGACGTAGCGGATCACCTGCGTTCCCTGGGTTGGGACGTGCTGACTGCCGCGCCGCGGGCATGCTCGGGCGGGCCGACCTTGACATCCTCCGGGCGGCGACCGGCCAGAATCGAGTGGTTCTCACCCGAGATGGCGACTTCGGACAGATTGCGATCCTCGGAGGCGAGCCGCTGGTTGGCAGCATCCGGCTCCGACCCGGCCCTATCCGGGCGGCAGTGACCATCGCGACGTTGGATGCGGCGCTGAGCGCCGATCTCGACCTTCGGCCTCCGTTCGTCGTGGTCGCCAAGCGAGGGGCGACTCGCGAGGTGACGATTCGAGTCCGCCACCTCCGACGGTTCGGCGCACGCCGTTGATGCCCACCGTCCGCGCTACTTCAGCACATGCGCCAGCAGCCTCTGCCTCTCCTCCGGCTCGAGCATCTCCATCAGCCGCATGAAGATCTCGCGTTGCTGGGCCTGGGTGGGGTTCAGCCCCACGTCCCGGGCGATGCGCTCGACCATGGCCCGCACCTGGCCCTCGCGCTCGGGCGTCAGGCGCAGGGCCGTGAGCAACTCCTGGAACTCATCGACCTTCTGCTCGATGATCCGGCTGAACGAGCGGCCCACCTCCTCCATGAGCAACTGAATCTTGTAGTTCCGCAGCGCCTCGCCCCGGTTCGCCACCGCGTTACCCTGCTGATCCTGCGGGTGCTCCAGGATGTCGCCCGAGACCGCGGCGTAGTACTCCATCAGCAGGCGTCCATACTCGCGCCGGGTCGCCAGTGGCATCTCCGAGCCGAGTTGCCGCCCCAGCCCGCCGCCCTCGAAGATCGGCTGCAGGTGCGCCGTGAAATCCAGGTAGAGTCGGATAACCTCGGTCTGGTCGCCCGAGCCGAAGGCCGTGTACAGATCGAGCAGCGTCTCATAATGCTCGACGACCGCGGCATCGATGAGGCGGGCCCGCTCGTCCAGCCTCGCGGCTACGCGGGCGCGGGTGTGGTCGTCCAGATCGACCAGGTCCAGGGCCGCCACTTCGGGCTGGGCATCGGCGACGCGCTCAATCCGGCCCTCGTACCCCAGGCGGACCAGGGTGGGCGCGCTGGCCGCGGGTTCGACCGAGGGGCCGGTGAGGAGTGGGGTGGGGGTGTGGGCCCGTGGTTCGGGCTGACCAAGGGCCATTCCCGCAAGACCAAGGCTCAGAACGCTCATCCGCATCGTGTCGCGCATTGCTCGCCCTCACAGTCGCGTGCGTGAGCACGCGAGTCGTTCCTCGACTTCGCGGCCCGGACCGCCCCGGCGGTGGGTCGGGCCGAGAGCCTCGCGTGCGTCCGCCCGCAGCCGGGATTCCGCGTGCTCACGCACGCGGCCCTGTTGGTGGGACCGCCCGGGCCCGGCTTTCACCCCTACCCTTCCAGCATGTCCACAATGCCCGCCCGGAGCAACGCCGATCTGGCCACGGAGATTGCCCGAGTCGCCCTGCTGCGGGGCGACTTCACGCTGCGATCCGGGCGGAAGAGCACGTATTACCTCGACAAGTACCTGTTCTCGACGCGTCCCGAGATCCTGTCGCGCCTGGGTGATCTGTTTTCCGACCGGATTCACGATGTTCAGTCCCACGCCGGGGTCCAGGTCCAGCGCCTGGCGGGGGCCGAACTGGGCGGCATCCCGCTCGTCACCGTCGCCAGCCTGCGCACGGGCCTGCCCGCGATCTTCGTCCGCAACGCCAAGAAGGACTACGGCACCGCCAAGCAGGTCGAGGGCGTGCTGACCCCCGGCGAGCGGGTCGTCTTCGTCGAGGACGTGGCGACCACCGGCGGGCAGGCGCTTGAGGCCGTCGGCGTGCTGCGCGAACTCGGGGCCGACGTGCTTGCGGTCATTGCGGTGATCGATCGACAAGAGGGGGCACGCCAGGCGATCGAGAAGGCCGGGCTGCGGTTCGAGAGCCTGTTCACGAAGGCGGAGTTGGGCGTGACGGAGTGACGCTGGTGCGAACCCGACGCGCCAGCGAGCGGTGGGGTGTGTGGGCGCGGGGAGTGGCGGAGTGGCAGAGGGATGGCGCGGCATCATGGCGACGTGTGCCGCGAGTGTGGTGCCCCTCGGCACGTTGAGACGGCGGCTGGCTGGTCGCCTCGAGTGGAACTCTCCGGAGATGCGCATGGGCGGCTCGGTTGATACCAAGGCGGTGGAGTTTCGCCTCTTGAAACTGGGCACGCTGGACGACCTGCTCGCCGAGGTCGATCGCCTGGTCGCCGCCGAGACGACCGGCGCTTTGCGCCGCACCGGCAACTGGACCCTCGGGCAGACGTTCGGCCATCTGGCCGGTTGGATGACCTACCCGTATGACGGGTATCCGCCGGACGTGCGCCCGCCCTGGTTTGTGAGGCTGATCCTGCGCGGGCAGAAGAAGAAGCTCTTCACTTCCGGCGTGCCCCGCGGCGTGCGAATCCCCAGGATCGAGGGCGGGACCAAGAGCACCGAGGTGCTGTCGACCGACGAGGGCGCGAGGCGAGTTCGGGCGGCGGCGATCCGCATGAAGGCGACAGCCCCGACGCTGCCCAACCCGATCTTCGGCCGGCTGACGCACGCAGAGTGGATCGGCATGAACCTGCGGCACGCGGAGCTGCACCTGGGGTACATGCAGCCGGTGTAGGCCCGCCTTGTGTTACTGTAATCCCGCCAGCATCTCATCGGCCATGGCCGCGAGTTCCTGCTGGGCGATGGTCGCGCCCTCGGCCGCGGTTCCTCGGGCCACTGGGTCGCCCAGGTAGGTGATCTCGACGCCGAAGTTCTCGCCGATCTTGACCGCCACGCCGAACCCCACATGGCGGTTGTTGATGAGCAGGTCCAGTTCCTCTTCAGCGTGCTTGCCCATCTCGATGATGGAGCCCGGGGAGAGGGATATGACCTCGGCCAGCGCCATGCGCGTGGAGCCGACGCGGACGATGACGGGGACTTCCAGGGTCAGCAGTTGCTGGATGGTTCTGGACATGGAGCCCTCTTCGGCGTGCCGCGGGCGCGGCATGAGCCGGGGGGCGTTCCGCAAGCGGCGTGCCGGGATCAGTTCCCGCCCTGGGCCGTCAGGTCGTCGAAGAAGGAGAGCAGGTCGGAGGTGATGGGCTGGCCCTCGTCGTTCAGATGGCGCTTCGCGGGGCTTGAGCCGGGGATGTAGAAGTTCCAGGCGTAGCGGACGCCGGCACCGGCGAGGCGGCGCGCGCCGCGGTCGCGTGAGCCCAGGTAGTAGCCGTCAGGCCCGGCGGACTGGACAAAGAACTGGCCCCGGCCCTGGGCGGGGCTGCCCAGGAAGCCGACCAGGGTGTCGCGGACGTTATTGCTGGGCGGTGCGCCGATCAGGCTGAAGTCGCGGTCGCCGGCGGGGCCCATGGCCTGCTCGCGGCGTTCAAGGCCGACCAGCACGTCTTCGGCCAGGAACGCGGCGTTGGACGCCCAGTAGTACCTGGCGACGGTCGCGCCGTTGTTGCCCGAGTCGATCGCGGCAAAGTCGTCGACCTCTTCGATGCGGGTGAGCGCGTTGCGGTTCTCAACCCAGAGAAGCAGCGGGGTTCCGAAGGAGTCGACCAGATCAGGCAGCGATGGGTCTCCGGCGGTCTGCGTGGTGTGCCCAGTGTTGCCGCCGGCCTGCTGGCCATCGACCTGCGGGACGTAGTACTTCGGATCAACGGTGAAGTAGGCCGGGTTGCCCTCGGTGGCGACGCCGATGCGGCTGACATCGACCATGCGGTTGGCGGTGGTGTTTGCCAACCGGGCCGCGGTGGTGGGCCCGAAGTCGACCTGGGTCTGGGCGTTGGAGGGAATCCCGCCGGTGCCGCCGACGGTGACGATGCCGCCGGTGAGATCGAGCATCGCGTTTTCCATGGCGGACATGTACCACTGGGTGCCGTTCTCGGGCGCCCCCATCTCCTCAACCGAATAGAACCCTGGCATGCGGTCGTTGTCGCGGACGAACGCGCTGGTGGCGTCCGAGAACGACTTGATGAGGGCGTTGCTGGCAGTGACCTTGGCGGCGACCCTCACACCGCCCAGGGCGGGCAGCACGATCGAGATGATCAGCGCGATGATCGCGATGACCACCAGCAACTCGACCAGCGAGAACGCGGGGCGGGCGCGGCGGACCACGCCTGCATTCGAAAGGGCGGCTTGACGCGACATGGACGATCCCCTCGGCCCGCAGACGGGCCACTGACGGCACCGGAGACGCCACCCCGGGGCCGACGTTCATCTTGAAGCATCCACGGTCCAGACGCCACAGGATAGCAGAGCAAGGGCACTGGGCATGAGGCATTGGGCACGAGGGAGGAGGTTGCGGGAGGCCCGGCGATCGCCGAACATTCCGCCGCTCCCGACTTGAGACGAGTGCCATGTGCCTGATGCCCAGTGCCTTCCCCACCAACCCGGCCCGCTCCGGTTTCCCAGACCTGGCCGACAGCACTTTCCACGCCCGCGTCCACACCGACCACCCGGAACGCGCCCGTCGAGGAGGCGGGCGAGGTCCGGCGATGCGCCGAAGGCTGGGCCGGGGAGCGCGGAGGCGTCCCGGCCCACTATGTTCGGGAGTGGGGGGGTGTGCGGTTCCAGTGAATCGAAGGCAGCGGGGTGGAAGCAGACGTGGATTAGGGCTGCTTGCGCCTGAACAGCCTGCCCAGGAGGCCGGGCTTGGAGTTAGGGAGTTCGGGGGGGGCGGTCTCATCGCCGGGCGCGGGGCGTGGAGTTGAGGGGTTGGCGGACGGGGTCTGGCCGCGCTGGGCGGCGATGGCGGCCTCGATCATGGCCCGCTGCGGCTCGAGCTGCTTGAGCATGGGGGCGTACTGCTCCTGCTGATCGGGAGGCAGTGTGGCGACCCATTCCCAGAGCGTGACGGAGCCCCGGTTCAAGGCCGCGTAGGGGTCAGAGGGGTTGGCGGGGTCGGGCGGTGGCGCGGGCTCCCATGGCCGAGGCGCGGCGACGCGACCGCCTCGCCTCGATTCGTCCGGCGGCGGCGCCTCGCACGAGCCGTCGAAGACCTGCGGCGTGCTCTTGGGTCGCCCACCTCGGGCCTCCCAGTACGCCTTCCACTCTTCCTTGTCGTCTTTCTTGCCAGCCAGGGCCGCGTCGAGCCCGTCGCGGTACTGCTGGCGAGCGGCCACGAGCTGCGGGTGCTCCTCGGGCTTCGGCTCGGGCTTCCAATTCGGCAGGTTCTCGTACTTGAGCCCGCAGGTGGGATGCTGCGAGAGCATGGCCTGCCGGATGTTGCCGGGCAGGGCCTCGCCTCGCTCGGCGACCAGTCGGTGAAATGTCTCGGGCGTCGGGCGGAGCCGCCGGATCATCCACTCGAGGCGCTTCTGGGCCATCTCCTGCCAGGCGGGTCGAGTGTCTTCGAGCATGGGCGCCAGACGGGCGATGTATGACTCGAAGAACTCGGGCGGAGCCTCTTCGGGCGGGCCCAGGTAGTGCTTCCACGCGGCCAGCCTCGCCTCGTCGGTCCGCAGCGTGTCATAGAACGCGAAGCGGTCGTTCCAGTCGGCCACATCGCGCGCGTGCCCGCACCAGAAAGCCTGCTCGTGGTCGAGGCTGGGGATGAGGATGGGCCGTTCGGCCACCGCGTCATCAAGGAACGCCAGCGTGGTTTTAGGGTCGTAGCGGAAGGACACTGAGACCTGCCCGTGCATGAACATGACGCAGAACGCCAGCGGCGGGCCGGAGAGGTAGAACATGCGGTGCATCAGGATCTGGCTGATGATGGGATGCTCGGGATAGTTGCGCTGGAGCATCCAGTTGATGGCGAACAGGCACGCGACCGATTGGGCATGGTCGCCGGCCTGGTGCGCGAGCATCGAGGAATCGAGCAGCAGCTTGAGCCCCAGCGCGGTGCCCAGCCCCAGCGACGAAATCAGCTCCCGCTCGGCGGGCACGCGGACGACCCATTGTTCCAAGGCCGCCACCGTGTCGCGGGCCTTGGTGCCGTCGGAGCACAGGCACTTATCGACCGCCGAGGCCAGCGCCAAGGCGAGCGGCCTGCTGCCGTCGTGCATGCGCTTGACGATCGCGGGCATGAGGCGTGCCGTGGTTTCATTGATGAACGACCAGGCCTCGAAACACATGGCCAGGTCGATCGAGCGGTCGATGTCGCGCTCGGTCGAGAGGCGATAGATCAGGTGCTCGGTGGCCGGGTCGTCGTCTGCGGCAAGGTCGTAGACAGAGGTCTCGCGCGGATGGCGCGGGCGGGGCGTGGATCGCCGCGGATCACGCGGCGGGGGCACCAGCCGTCGCTCGAGGTGGCACTCGGTGCCGCACGTCGGGCAGGCGAAACGCGAGGCGTGCTCGGGGGCGTCGATCCCTTGGGCGCAGCCGGGACAGGTCGGGCGGGTGCTGTAGGTTTCGCGGAGGCGGTCGGTGCGGGTCCAGCCCGTGTGGTCGTGGGAATCGAACTGGCGGAGTGGCGCGCCCTGGACTTCCGGCTCGGCCCGTCGCAGGCGACGCTCAAGGACCGCCTTGGCCCCGCAGAAGTTGCAGGTGAGGTTGGAGGTGTCCTCGGAGAGTGGCAGCGGCGCGCCGCAGCACGGGCAGATTCCCCGCTTGGTCCGGAACAGAGTGTCGGGGAGGCGGTCGTACATGAGGGAGTGACCGAGTGACCGAGTGACGAAGAGACGACAAGACGAAGAGGGGCGGGTGGCATGGTTGCCGCCCTGGGCAGCCATGCGGAGAACCGGGGATCGTCGCCACGCTCAGGGATTCACGCAATCCACCCCCGAGCGGCTTGGCGCCGCCCTTGATTGCCCCGCGTCCTCCGCTGCTTCGCGGGCATCGCGGACGTTGCGCCAACGGACACGCAACGACCGCACCATAACCCTACACCAACCCCAGCCCCCTCAAATCCTGCACCGGCTCCTCAAACGAGCACGACCCGAACCCCAGCGCGAACGCCTCGCGGACCCGGGCCAGCGACACGATGTCGATGGTGTGGCGCCGCCACGTCGCCCCATCATCCGTGAACTTGAACGCCTTGGGGTCGGGCTCGTCGAGCAGGGTGGTGGTGGTCGCGACGTCAAGCCGGGCCGAGCGGGTCAGGGCCGCCGCCATGAACACGTTGAGGAACCCGTGCATCACCGCCTTTGGGCTGCTCGGCTCATAGGTCAGCGCGTGGGTTGCCCGCACCGGGTGGTGCAGCCCCGCGGTGGCCTTGAACGGCACCTGAGCCCCGATGCAGGCGTGCAGGAACTCGGCCACCTGCCGCGTGGTCGGAAAGGCGTCGGGCGTGATGCCCCCGGTCCTGATCTTGCAGGCCGCCCCGCCGGTCTCGGAGTTGCCGGCGATCGCGGTCACGAATCCACGGCAATCCCGCTCGATCGGGATCTCGAAGAACGGGAACACATCCTCGGGCAGGATCTCGAGCGCGTCATCGATCAGCCCCGGCGCCTCGACCTTCATCTCAATCGCGTCGGCCCGGGCCAGGCCGGCGTCCGCCCGCTCGTGCCGGGCGTTGAAGGCGTCCAGGCGCGTCAGGCAGGCGGGCAACTCGTCGTCGATCAGCACGCCGATCCGCCAGGGATCGGTCGCGTCGGCGTGCTCGCGGTACCCGCTGGTGGCGAACGTGCCGGGCATGAGCGGGGCGGCCGCGGCCGAGAGTTCGGGCAATCGCTTGGAAGGGCAGATGAACCGCCCGAGAAACCCGGCGTGCGGCCCGCGGAGCGCGTGGGCGTACGCCTCAACCGACTTGCCCATGTCGAGCTTGGCCGGGGGGAACAGCCCGGCGTAGTCGATCAGCGACGACATGAGGGTCTGCATCGAGCGCGTCATGCCGGGGCTCCTGGTGACCAGAGCGTATCCAGTGTTGGCCTCGGGCAAACGGGTCGATGATCCCGACGCCCTCGATCACCGGACGGCCTTGCATATCTTCCGAGTAGAGCCGTGTGACCTTGGCGTCCGCGCACGCGACCAGCAGCAGCGAGTCCCAGAAGGACATCTGGTGTGATTGGCGAAGCGCCAGGGCACGGCGCACGAAGTCCTCACGGGGCCGCACGACGGGGAATCTCGTCGTCAACTGTGTGACGAAAGACAGCGGCTTGTCGCTGGTCCGGTCCTTGTCCTTGAGCTTCGTGAGCACCGCGGCGGTCTCGCAGACCACCTGCCACGGCAGAATCGTGTCGCTCAGGCCCAGCCTCTCAAGCAGCGCAAGGGCTCGGAGTCGCTTGGCCGGCGAGTCGGCATCGGCCGCGTACACCAGGACATTGGTGTCAATCGCGTTCATGCATCTGATCGCGCGTGAAGCGCCGACCTCCAGACCTGAACGCACCGGGCTCACTGATCCGGCGGATCTCGTCCATCGCGGCCGCCGCCGCCTTCGGATCCGGGGCGACGCCTTGGATCGATGCGAGCAGCCGCGTTCCCTCGGGCAGGTTCAACTGCTCGTCGGGGCGCAGAACCCCATTCTCGTAGGTGACCGAGATGTCGCCGGTGAACTCCATCGCCGGAGTATTTCGCCAGCGAGCCGGGCGGCCGTCAGCCGGTCGAGGTCCCGACGCCAGGGGAACACCACCCGCGCGGTGACAGGGTGGGATCCAGGCCGCCGTCCGCCCGAACGCCCGACACCCCTTCCGAGTCTCGCTACCATCGCCCCATGCCCAGCCTCCAGGCCAGCACACAGGAAGCCGCGCAGGTCCATCCCTCCGCGATCGTCTCCGAAGACTCCGTGCTCGCACCGACCGCTGTGGTCGGGCCCGGCTGCGTCCTGCACGGCAAGGTCACGCTCGCCGACAACGTCCGCCTCATCGGCGGCGTCCACCTCTCCGGCCCAATCGGCATCGGCGCCGGAACTACGGTCTACCCCTTCGCCTGCCTCGGATTCCCGGCCCAGGACTACAAGATCAAGCCGGGCGACCCCACCGGCGGCGTCGTGATCGGTTCGAGCTGCATCATCCGCGAGCATGTCACCGTCCACGCCGCCACCAAGCAGGACGTGCCCACCATCATCGGCGACGGCGTGTTCATGATGGTGGGCAGCCACGCCGCCCATGATGTGAAGGTGGGCAATCACGTGGTGATGGTCAACGCCGTCGCCCTGGGTGGGCACGCCCAGATCGGCGAGCGCGTCAACATGGGCGGGCACTCGGTGGTCCACCAGTTCTGCCGGGTCGGGCGGGCGGCCATGATCGGCGGGAACGCCACCGTCACCACCGACGTGCCCCCGTTCTGCGTGCTCATCGAGCGCAACCTGCTGCAAGGTCTGAACGTGGTGGGCCTGCGCCGCAGCGGCGTGCCGCGAGACCAGATCACCATGCTCCGCGCCGCCTACCGCGAGGTCATCCGCGTCAAACGCACCAAGGAAGACATCGTCGAAGGCCTGCTCCGCATCGGCGGCGACAACCCCCTCATCGCCGAGATCATTGAGTTCTACAAGACCAGCCGACGCACCATCGCCCCCAGTGCGGCCCTGCCGCCCCGGCATTTCCGGGCCTGGATGAAGCGCGCTAAGGATCTGGACGACACGATCGATGGCGATGAGGAACTGATTGATGGCGCCTGAAGCCGGAAGATCGGCGACGGCGACGCTGTTTGATGCCGTGGCGTCGGCCGATGCGCCCGCGCCGATCGAGCCGGGCGTCGCGCACATACGCGCGGGAACGCAGCCTGACCAGCCCAGACGCGACGCGGTTGGGCACGCGAGCCCTCCGGTCAGCCCGCCACGCCTGTGCGTGTTGGCGTCCGGCTCCTCGGGCAACTGCACGGTGATCCGCGTGGGCCAGGGCGCCACCCGCCGCACCATCCTGATCGACGCCGGCCTGGGCACCCGCACCACGCCGCGCCTGCTCGCCTCGCTCGGCGTGCGGCTGCACGAGGTGACCGACGTGCTGCTCACGCACCTGGACGCCGACCACTGGCGCGAGCCCTGGATGCGCCAACGCGACTTCCGCGCCGTCATCCACCTGCACGAACGCCACTGGCCAGCGGCCGAGAGCCTCCGCCAGCACCGCCAGCGCGTTCGCGTCTTCTCCGGCCCGTTCAAGCCCGTCGACGACCTGCACGTCGACCCGCTCATCCAGCACCACGACGAGCACGGCGTGGCGGCCTTCCGCCTCCGCTGCCCCGGCGGAGACATCGGCTTCGCCACCGACCTGGGCCGCGTCACCCCTGAACTCATCGAGCACTTCCGGGGCGTTGACCTGCTGGCGATAGAGAGCAACTATTGCCCGAAGATGCAGGCCGAGAGCGACCGACCACACTTCCTCAAACAGCGCATCATGGGCGGCTCCGGGCACCTTTCCAACCAGCAGTGCGCCCAGGCGACCGCGGCCATCGGACCCAGGCACGTCGTGCTGCTGCACCTGTCCCGCCAGTGCAACACACCCGAACGCGCGGCGGCCGAGCACGCCGAGCGCGGGTACGGCCTGACGATCTCCTCGCAGTTCGAGCCGACGGGGTGGGTCGGCGCTGCGAGTTCTCCTGCGTGCGCCCCCACCCCCGCGTGCGGGGGAGGTGTCAGCGAGGCCCTGCGAGGCTGACCGAGGGGGCAAGCAGCGCGCCGCAACGCCAGCGCCCGCGCTCGCACACCTACCCTCCGCCGCTTGCTCATCCTCTTCGACATCGACGGCACCCTCCTCCGCACCCACGGCGCGGGGATGCGCGCCCTCGAGGACGCCGGGCGCGAGGTCGTCGGACCCCACTTCTCCGCCGCTGGCATCGACTTCGCCGGTGCCATCGACCCCGTCATCCTCGCCCGGATGCTCGCCCGCGCCGGCCTCGACCCCACGCCGGACGCCATCGGCGCCATCCGACGCCGCTATCCGGCCCACCTTGCGCGCCACCTGACCCTCCGTCCGCCCTCCGCCCAGGGTGAGGCCTTCGGCGAGAAGACCTCCGGCCCGCTCCCGGGCGTCCACACCCTTCTCCGCCGACTCGCCTCCGAACGCCCCCACATCACCCGCGGGCTGCTCACCGGCAACTTCGAGGAGGGCGCCCGCCTCAAACTCGCCCACTGCGGCATCGACCACGACGCCTTCCCCATCCGCGTGTACGGCGACGACTCGCCCCACTCCGACCCATGCCGCGAACACCTGCCCCCGGTCGCCCTCGCCCGCTTCGCCCGCACGACAGGCCGCCCGATCGCCCCCGATCGTGTCCTGATCATCGGCGACACGACGCATGACATCGGCTGTGCCAAGGCCCACGGCCTGCGGAGCCTGGGCGTCACCACCGGCGGGCACACCCGCGACCGCCTCGAGGCCGCCGGCGCCGACCGCGTTCTCGATACGCTGGAGCACACCGACGACCTGCTGAAATGGATCGACCGCCTCGCCCAGCAATAGAACCACCGGCCATCCGCCCGGCTCAACTCAACAAAGCCGTCCGCGCAAGCGGTCGGCCACTATCCATCGTTCGGCTGGTTCCGACGTTGCGGACAAGTCCTCGGCCTTCCACTTGGCCAGGCCCGCCCAACACACCGACTCCGCTCCACAGACCACCGCCAGACTCATCGTTGCAAGGGGGATGCGATGTCCGAACCACGCGAGTTCCAGCCCGCGCCGCCCGGCCCCGACGGGTCCGCTCCTCTCGCACCCGCCC
>CAZHKB010000027.1:0-3081 GCA_964533405.1 uncultured Phycisphaeraceae bacterium
AGTTCCCAGAGCCCAAGGCCCCGTGCCCGCCCCGCCCTGTGTAAAACTTCAAGATTCTGTGAATACCCGCCCCTCGCCTAGGTGACAGGCTCCCCAAAATGTGGTAGAGTCCTGCTGGCGTGGTGGAAACCGGCGGATTGACCCGGCGGGGTCGACCGCGCTTCAGGCAGTTCGCACCGGCGTACACCGAACCCTCGCTCCGAGGGAAGTGCCCGACGGCGCGTGGGTTGGAACAGCATACAGACGGCTGCGTAAGGGCTTGTTCAGACGGCCGCCTCGTCTGCGACCGGCCTCCAACGGGAACTCTCTCCGTTGGTGCCACAGGTTTTTGACCTGGGCTCTTGCGTCGGCCTCACAGTTGACCTCGTGGAAACCCCTCAGGTCAGGAGGATGTTCGGATGAATGGCTCCGTTGTCCATCACCGTGCGCGCGACACCCGCGCCTTCACGCTCATCGAGCTGCTCGTGGTCATCGCGATCATCGCGCTGCTCATCGGCATCCTCCTCCCCGCTCTGGGCAAGGCCCGAAAGGCCGCCCGGAACTCCATCTCCTTCTCCAACGTCCGTCAGCTGACCGGCATCCAGCACGCCTACGGGCTGGAGAACCGCCAGGCGTGGGTCAACCCCTTCTGGACCGATGGCAACGCCATCCCCCAGGTGGTCGTGCCCGGCACCCCGGCCCCGATCCCGAACCCCGTCAACTGCCTGGTCAAGCCCTCCTCGGGCTTCGTCTTCCGCTTCCAGAAGCCGGGTGTCATGGGCAACGACATGTTCGCCGTCCACGCCTCCGCCGTCGCGCTGGCCTGGGCCAACTCGGGCGATTACTCCAGCGAGGTGCAGTGGAACCCCTCGGACTTGGCCCCCAAGCAGCGGGCCGCCGACATCATCAATCGCTCCGAGGGCGTGCTCTTCGACTCCTCCTACTTCTTCAGCCCCACGCTGTGGAACAACGCCCTGCGGTACGACACCGCGACCATCGGCACCACGGGCACCCGCACGGCCCAGCCCGCCAACGGCGGCACGCTCTCGCCGCCCCAGCAGTGGTGGCACCGGCGCAACAAGATCGACGAGGTCGCGTTCCCCGCGCAGAAGGTCGTCGTCTGGCAGCGCTTCGACGTCAACAACGAGCGCCGCAGCGAGTTCACCGTTGACCTCACGACCGGCAACCAGACCGTCGTCGGCGGCCAGGGCGCTGAGAAGCCCTTCCCCCCCACATGGAACAACCCCGGCGCCCGCGTCAACGTCGGCGTGGCCGACGGCTCGGCCGCCACCATCCAGATGCGAGCCGTCTACCGCCTGCTCACCACGGGCTCTGACATCTCCAAGGAGGCCTTCCGACCGGCCGGGCTCTGGAATCCGACCTCAGCTGAACTCGGCGATCCAGATGGCAATGGCTTCACAGGAGCCCTGAACGTTCCCGGCGGCAACGACAACCACCAGCTCTTGAACGACGCGCTGGAGAACGGCGGGAACGGCCCCGGCTCCGGCGGCGGAAACTTCGGCGTCTACCCGGCGTTCTTCTGGGCCACGCGCGACGGCATCAAGGGCCGCGACATCCAGCTCTGATCCCCTCGCCCTGCGTCTTATCCGATTTGAACCGGCGACCGGCCCCTTGGCCGGTCGCCGTCGTTTTGCGGGTGCCACCAATCGACCCCCTTGGCACCCGCCTGCTCTCACCACCATACCCCGCATCCCGCCCCCTCCACGTGCGAACCATCCAGAAGGCTGGGAGCACTGGAGCACGACATGACCCCCCTCGCAACGTCCCGCGCCCTCAGGCCGATCGCCCTGATGGCCCTCGCTGGCGCGGCCCTGGCCCAGCCCTGCACCCAGGGTTGGGAGGCCGTCCCCAACACGTTTCTGAACGGCGGCGTCGAGGCGCTCCGGGCCGTCAAAGAGGGTGGCCAGACTGTCCTCTACGCCGGAGGTTCCTTCACCGGCACGGGCCTGACCCCCGCCAACCGCGTCGCCCGTTTCGACGGCTCCGCCTGGCAGCCCCTGGGCGACGGCATCCCCGAGTTCACCCACGGCATCTTCGGCTGCTGCGCCAAGGGCCACTCCCTGCTCACCTTCGGCGACGCCACCGGCAACGCCCTCGACGTCGCCGGCGACTTTATCACCGCCGGCGCCACCCTTCAGTCCTTTGAGAGCATCGCCAAATGGCGCAACGGCGACTACCAGACCGTCGGCGGCGGGCTGTTCGCCCCGCCCTGGTGCGTCGACTGCCCGGCCCGCGTGTATGACATGCTCCAGTGGGAACAGGGCGGGCTGACGTACCTCCCGGTCGCCGGGTCGTTCGAGGCCACCGGCTCCACGCTGGCCGCCAATATCGCCCTCTGGGACGGCACGCAATGGATCGACATCGGCGGCGTGCAGTCGGTCCCCGATGGCCCGCCCATCGCTGTCATCAATGACCTGGAAGTCTTTGACGACGGCACCGGGGCGGCCCTGTACGCCGCCGGGATGTTCAACCTGGCCGGCGGCGTCACCGCCGACGCCATCGCCCGCTGGACAGGCACCGCGTGGGAGCCCGTGGGCGGAGGCTTGGGCCCCAACGGCCCGTTCGGCCCGTTCGCCTCCGGCAACGCCCTGGCCGTGTATGACGACGGCACCGGCCCGGCCCTGTACGTCGCCGGTGAGTTCACCCTCGCCGGAGGGCGCGCGGTGCTCAACATCGCCAAGTGGGACGGCGCCGAGTGGTCGGGCGTCGGCTGAGGCCTTGGCCCCGCCGTCGGCGGTCAGGCCCTCTGCCTCGAGGTCTTCGACGACGGCACGGGCGAGAAGCTCTTCGCCGGCGGGCAGTTCACCCAGGCCGGCCTCCAGCCCGTGTCCAAGATCGCCCGCTGGGACGGCGCGGAGTGGTCGCCCGTCGACTCGGGCATCTTCGAGGGTGAGCCCTACGAGATGGAGGTCGTCGAGACCGCCACCGAGAAGTGGCTGTATGTCGGCGGCTGGTTCAGCAGCGCGGGCGGCGCGAGCACCGCCCACCTGGCCCGCTACCGCGGCTGCCTCGCCGGCTGCGAGCCCGACCTGACCACCACCGCCATCCCCGGCTCGCCCGGCTACGGCATCCCCAACGGCA
>CAZHKB010000027.1:3181-11980 GCA_964533405.1 uncultured Phycisphaeraceae bacterium
ACCACCGCCATCCCCGGCTCGCCCGGCTACGGCATCCCCAACGGCATCCTCAACAACGATGACTTCTTCTATTACCTGTCGCTCTTCGCCGCGGGATGCTGAGAGAGCCCTCAGCGCAAGCCCAGACGGGAAGCGACGACGAGGCGACGAGGCGACGTGTGGCACGCCCCCGGTGCTTGGAGGGCGTGCTTTTCTTTCGCCGTCACATGTTCGAGCGTCGCGGTGCCACCAATCGCGGCTGGGATCAGGGCACGCCCGACTTCAAGCGACGATCCGTCCTATTCGCCGGTTCCGCTCGCCGTTGTCGGGCGGGCCGAGCGGACCCAGTCGCGCAGGGCATTGCGGACGCTGAGAATCCCGGGATTGGCCGGAAGGCATAGGACACCCTCGCGCCGTTCGCCCGATTCGCCGCCCAGGCAGATCGCGCTCGCCCCGCAGGGCACGTCGGCCAGTCTGGCCGGGTCGTCCACGACCAGCAGGAGTTCGCCGGTGCCTTGCCCCGCGTCGTCCACGCTCGCCACGCCCATGGCCTTGAGTTCACCCAAGACGAACGAACGCATCCGCGGGTCGCGGATCTTGACGGCCGCCCGCTTGCCGGCGGTGGGGGGGTGCGTGTGCGCGGCGGGGTTCACGGGCAGGCTCAGGCGGAACGTGGTGCCCACGCCGACCTGAGACTCGAGCTCGACGCCGCCGCCGGCCTCGCGCATCAGGCTATACACCAGCGCGAGCCCAAGTCCGGTGGAGATCCCGCGCTTCTTGGTCGTGTAGAAGGGCTCCATGCACCTGGCGCGGACCTCGGGGGTCATGCCGGGGCCGTCGTCGATGACGCTGAGCACGACGCGAACCTCCGCGGCACGGGCCGTGATGCGCACCGTGCCCGACGCCCGGTCGCGCGTCGCGTCGCCGGCATTCTGGACAAGGTTGAAGATGATCTGGGTGAGGCCGGCCTTGGAGATGGCCACGTCGGGCACCCCGGCGGGCAGGTCGAACTCCATCGAGACGCCCTGGGGCAGAACGCTGCGGAGCACGCCCTCGGCCTCATCCCACCACGCGCGGAGGTTGGTGGCCGGGGTGGTGGCCGGGCGTCCGGGGTCGATGGCCAGCAGGCGCAGGCCCGAGGCCAGGCGGCGCAGGTACTCCGACGCGGTGCCGATGGCTTCGAGGTCCTCGCGTGCCTGCTCGCTGGTGACGTGGGCCGCGAGTGAGTCGAGCCGGATGCGCATGGGCAGCAGCAGGTTGCCCATGTCGTGCCCGAGGCCCGCCGAGAGGGTGCCCATCATGACCAAGCGTTCGGACATGCGGAGGCGGTCGAAGGTCTCCTGGAGTTCGCGGGTGCGCTGCTCGACCAGCGCCTCGAGTTCGAGGTTGTGGCGCTCGCGGTCCTGCTCCGCCAGCTGGCGGGCGTTGATGTCCAGCGCCGAGCCGATGAACCCCGCGAACTCTCCCCGGGCGTCGTACGTCGGAACCCCCTGGTCGATCAGCCAGCGATACTCACCGTCGCGCCGCCTGAGGCGGTACTCCAGCGAGAACATGCGGCGGTGCACGAACGCCCGGTCCAGCGCCTCGCGCACGGACCCGAGGTCGTCGGGATGCACGTTCTGGGTCCACCCTTCGCCCAGCTCGTGTTCCATGGGTCGCCCCACGAAGTCGAGCCACCGCTTGTTGAACCAGGTGAACTGCCGGTCGGTGCCGCTGATCCAGATCTTGACCGGGGCGGCGTTGGCCATCACCCGGAAGCGCTCCTCGCTCTCGCGCAGGGCGTTCTCCATCAACTTCCGCTCGGTGATGTCGATGCCGGTGGACTGCAACTCGACGGGGAAGCCACGCCGGTCGAACTCGAGGCCCCGGTTGGTCCACAGCGTCCACCGCGTGCCCTGGTCGGTGTCGACGCGGTTCTCAATCCGCACCTCGGGCTTGTCGGGGGTGATCTGGGCCAGCTGCGCCGCCACTTGGGTCCTGTCCTGCCCGTGGATGAAGTCCCACAGATTCGTGCCCACCAGCGCCTCGGGGCGGACTCCCCGGACCCGCGCGTACGCCCCGTTGGCGAACACGATCGTCCCGTCGGCGCCGAACCGGCACACCATCTCCGACTGACTCTCGACGATCGCCCGGTACCTGATCTCGTTGAGCCGCAGAGCCTCCTGCGCCTGCTCCCGCTCCTCCACGTCCTGGCACATCCCGATCCACTCGCGCACCGACCCGTCGGAGTCCAGCAGCGGCACGCCGCGCGACTCGAAGCGCCGGTACGTTCCCGTGCCGGCGTGCCACAGGCGGCCCTGGCTGCAATAGGGGGCGCCGCTGCGGCTGGCGGCCTCGAACTCCGCGCGCACGCGCTCCCGGTCATCAGGGTGCACCATCACCCCTCCACCGTCACGCACCATCGACTCCCACTGCTGGCCCGTGTAGTCCGACCACGAGGGCTGCGGCTCGACGAACCGCCCCCGCGTGTCGGTGGTCCACACGATGCTCGACGTGGCCCGGGCCAGGCTGCGGTACCGCTCCTCGCTCACCAGAACCCTTGTCTCTTCGGCTTGGATCGTTGTGTACAACGCCGACGGCGCGGCGCTGCGAAACCGTTGAACCAGAAGGCCCGCGACGCCCGCCGCCATCTCCCCGATCCGCCGATCATCCTCGCCCGCTTGGTGCGAGCCGGAAATGCCGATGAACACGCAGCCGACCAGCGATCCGGGGTCGCCCGTCTCGGCGCCGGTCGCGGCGTCGCGCACCAGCATCGGGACCGCGAAACCCCCTTCAAGCCCGTGAGATCGCGCGAGCTCGCCCCACGCATCATCAACCCGCCCGATCGACGAGCCCCCGACCCCCGCCCCGTGCCTCGATCGCGCGTCCATCCCATCCTGCATCCACCCGCTGGCCGTGGCGTCGCGCAGGGGCGGCACGACGCTCGACATGGTGGGCGCGATCACCCGGCTGACACGCTCGCCCGCGGCATCCAGCACCACGATCGCCGCCCGTAGGGCCGGGTTCAGGCTCTCAACCCCGACGCACACCTCCACGAGGCAGCGCTCCGTTGGCTCGCCAGCGAGCACCAGCCCGAGCAAGCGGCGCTGCTCAGCCAGCAGGCTCGGGGTCAACCCCACATCGAGTGCGGCGTGGACGAGCGACACCCCACCAGGCCCGGTCGCAACCGGCTGGTTCACAGACGCTCCAGTCGACGCCAGACGTTCGCCCATTCCCGACGCCCCTTACCCTGCAACCCAGCCGGGTACCTCGGGCGCGGCCCAGTGTTCAGTGCCGGTTGCCCAGGTTCCCACTTATCTGGCGCACGGCGTCGGGCGTCAGGATGAGGATATCCATATCTCGACCCGATCATTTCGTGAATTCGATTTCATTCGTGCGTTGTTCGCACCCATTCCCTTTCATCTTGCCGCGCTGAGCAGGGGACGAATCGCCACTCCGGGCATCTGAAAAGGCGACCGACCGGGCCCGCCGTCGTGGGTGACGCGGACCCGGTCGGCCTCCCCGACCCGCGAACAGATGGCGGGACGGGTTCCCTCGGAACCCCTTGCACTCCAAACGACATAGGGCCGAGTGCTGGGGGAGTCTCAGTCGTTGTCCTCGGCGGCGTCCTCGATGTTATCCCCGAGATTCTCAAGGTCGCGCCCCGCGCCCTCGGTCGTCTCGCAGCCCAGCGACGCCCCGCACACCGCGATCGCACCGCCCACGGCGGCCAGCTTGAGGGCGAGCACCAGACGATCACGCAGATTTGACTCGATCATGGTTCTTGTTCCTTTCAGATTCCCGCACGCCCGCGGCTACCTCGCCGCCGGCGTCCAGCATGCCCACAACAGTGTCCCACCCCGCCACCCCGCGCCTGAACACCGCATGAATCACGCTTCATTCTGCGCCGCCGACTCCACCCGGCTCTCGACAACCACCCGGAATCCAGTAGAATGCTCCGCGTGGACTCACGCACACATGAGGGAGCAAGGCAAATGCGAGTGCTCATCGTCGAAGACAACCCCAAGATGGCCGAGGCCGTCCAGCGTGGCCTGCGCGAGCATGGCTTCGCCGCCGACGTCTCCCTGACCGGGTACGAGGGCGAGGACCTGGCCGCCGTTGAGCCTTACGACCTGGTCATCCTGGACCTCATGCTGCCCGATCGCGACGGGGTCGAGATCTGCCGCAACCTCCGCCGACGCAAGCTGACCACGCCGATTCTCATGCTCACGGCGCTGTCGAGCACCGAGGACAAGGTGGTCGGGCTTGACGCGGGCGCGGACGACTACCTCGCCAAGCCCTTCGAGTTCGAGGAACTTCTCGCCCGAATCCGCGCCCTGCTGCGGCGGGGCGAGGCCAGCCAGGGCCGCTTCCTCGAGTGCGACGACCTCAAACTCGACCTCTACACACGCCGCGCCACGCGGGGCGACGCCGCGATGGACCTGTCGAACAAGGAGTTCGCGCTGCTCGAGTATCTGATGCGCAACCCCAACCGCGTCCTCTCCCGCACCCAGATCTCCGAGAAGGTCTGGGACATGAACTCCGACCCCTCCAGCAACGTCATCGACGTCTACGTCTCGGCCCTGCGCAAGAAGCTCGACCGCGGGTTCCCGCGCGAACTCTTCCATACCGTCAAGGGGGCCGGTTACCGGTTCGGCGTCCTTGATTGATTCTCCCGCGCCAGGCCACCCGATGATCGCGGCGTCCCCCTGTCCCGAAGCGACCCCATGCCCGAAGACCCGGCACACATACACGACTTGCTGGCCTCGCGTCACCTCCCGCTCCGCCTCCGCCTCACCCTGTGGATGATCACGGTGTTCTCGGTCGTCGCGGTCGCCATGCTCGGCATCTTCTGGCTCTACGAGCGCCACGAGATCCGCAGTCGCTGGGAGTCGCTGATCGCTGACTTCACCACCGAGATGGCCCGCGACCTGTCGCCGCTGCTGCCCGGGCTGACCGATGAGCAGTTGCGCACGCTGCGCGATCGCCGGGTCGCCCTTTTCCCGCACCAGCCCTTGTGCGTCAAGGTCTTCGACGACTCGGGCGCGCTCGTCGCCCAGCAACCCCGTTCCCCACTCACATGGGAGCAGCTCGGGCTCGCCTCGTTCCCGTCTGTCTCCCAGCCCGCCCTCGGCGAGCAGCCGCTCTCGATCCTTCCCGTCGCGCCCGACGAGGCGGAGGTCGCCAAGACCGCGACCCTGGGCATCCGCGCCGCGGATGGTCGACAGTTCGTGCTCGTCGTGATCACCTCCGACGCGGCCTTCCAGCGACGATTTTTTTTCCTCAACGAGGTCGCCGCCGCCAGCGGACTTCTGGGCATCGTTGCCGCGGCGATCTCGTCGTGGTTCATCGCGGGCATCGCCGTCGCCCCATACGCCCGCCTGCGGGAGATGGCCCAGCGCCTGGAGCCCGGCGGGGCCACCCAGGGTGATCGCCGCCAGCACGTCAGCTCGGCCGCGGACGCCGCCGGCCTTTCCGAGGAGCTCGAACACGCGCGCCAGCGCATCCGCGAGCGCTTCGCGGCCCAGGAGCGCTTCCTCTCCCACGTCTCCCACGAGATCAAGACCCCCATCGCCGTCGTGCTGGTTGAGGCCCAGACGCTCAACACGCGAGACGCCAGCCAGGACGTCCGCAATTTCGTCGCCAGCACGCGCGATGAGCTCACCCGCCTGGGACGCCTTCTGGAGAGCCTCCTGGCCCTCACCCGCATCCGCAACGGCCAACGCGCCCCGCGCCTGCTCACCTGCGGCATCAACGACGTCGCCATGGATTCCCTCCAGGCCTGCGCCACCATGGCCTCCCAGTACCGTGTTGCCCTCTCTCCGCACCTGCTGGGCGACGAAGACGGCGTGGACGCCTCGGTTTCCGGCGACCCCGAACTCCTCCGCTCCATGCTCGACAACCTCCTCCGCAGCGCCATCCGCTACTCCCCGGAGCACGAACGCGTCGAGCTGCGACTCTCGGCGACTCCCCTGACCATCACCATCAGCGTCCTGGACCACGGTTCGGTCGTTCCCCCAGACGCCCTGCCCACCCTCTTTGACCGCTTCGCCCCCAATCCGCACCAAGCCCGCAGCGGACGCGGACAGGGCCTGGGCCTGGCCATCGCCCAGGGCATCGCCGAACTCCACGGCGGGCACATCGCCGCCAGCAACCGCCAGGACCGCGGCTGCAACTTCACGATCACCCTCCCGCGCGTGGCCACCACGCTCGACACCAACACCACGCCCCAGGCCGCGTCGGCCAACCACCAGCCTGCCACCCCCTGATCGCCGCCGCCGCGTGGCCCGACCGCGGGTGTAAGAGGCCACGCCGGTGGACCCATGCGCGCCCCAGGCGGTCGGCTCCGTTGCGCCGCCAACACGCCACCAGATCGCGCGCCGCCGACTCGATCCGCCCGCTCGCCCACCGCGCCAACCGCGCCAACCACGCAAACCATTCATGGACCCCTCATTCCTTCGCCCGGGCGCGACCGTGAAATGAGCCCCGATTCACTCCCTTCTCACGACCACGCCCACCCCGTTGGCGAAACTCCTGTCGTGCGGACGGGATGAAGCCCCCGCCGCGCGGCGTCCCAACGGCTTCCAAGGAGCTCACACCATGAACGCGAACTTCGCTCAACGCTGGTCGGCGGTCGCGCTCGCGACCAGCGCGGGCCTTGCCTTGGCGGTCCAGCCCGCGACGCAGCCCGCCACACGCACCGCCCAACCCGGTGTGCCGGTGCGCCAGACCGCGCAGTCGCTCGACTTCGCCAAACTCGCCGCCGTCAACGGCGCCGACATCGCCAACACCTCCGGCGATGTCGTCGGCGAGATCTCCGACCTGATCATCTCCCGCGGCACGGGCCGCGTCGAGTACGCCGTCATCACCAGCGGCGCCATCCTGGGTCTGGGTGGCAAGTCCATCTCGCTGCCCTTCAACGCCCTCCGCTGGGACCCCACCAACGAGCGGTTCGTCTCTGACCTCACCGAGGCCCAGATCGAGCACGCCGCGTCCTTCACTCCCGAAAACTGGTCCGACCTTGAGCACACGACGTGGACCGAGGGTCTGGAGAACTGGTGGGACGACACGTTTGGCGACGCCGATGACGCCGTCGACGCCGGGGGTGACGACGACGATGCGGACACCCACGCGGGGGCCGACACGCACTCGGATCCGTACTCCACCGCTGTCGCCGCGGCGCAGGCCGAGGCCGGCACTCCCCCGACCCTCATCGACGGCACCGTGGTCCGCGTCCTGCGGGACGATTCGCACGAGGAGCAGGTCATCCTCGTCGAGGTCCGCCGCAACGGCGCTTCGGGCGCGACCGCCACCGAGCGCGTCGTGCTGGGCCCCTCGTGGTTCGTGCTGGGCCAGCCCACCGTCCCCATGCGGGGCGACCCGATCCAGATCAAGGCCGTTCCCTTCCCGGGTGAGGGCCAGAATCGCTGGATCGCGGTCTCGGGCACGATCGACGGCGCGGAGGTCAACTTCCGCGACGACGAGGGCTGGGGCGCGTGGGCCGATCGCCGCGACCACAACGACCGCGACGACAGCAGTGAGGCCGAAGCCTCTCCCCAGTCCCGGCGCGGCGGGCGTCTCATGTTCGCCAGTTCGCTGGTGGGCGCCGAGGCGCGCGCCTCCGATGAGGAGGGCGGCGAGGTCCAGAACGTCATCGTCGAGCGCATGTCGGGGCACGTCGCCTTCATCGGCTTCGATCCCAATGAGAATATCTTGGGCTGGGGCGATGAGATCATCCTGGTCCCGTGGGACCTGGTCAGCGTCAATGCCGACCACAAGGTCCGCATCGACGCCACCCGCGACATGCTGCTGGCCTCCGAGCCGATCCCCGAGGACATCAAAACCCTGACCACCGCCCCGATGCCCGGCTCGATCTACAACGCGTATCGCGTCGACGCCCCGGTGTATCGCCCGCGCTGGCATGTTCAGCAGCCCGGCGCGTCCATCAACGCCGCCCCCGGCGGCGACCCGTGGGCGACTGAGGGCGCCATCACCCGCGCCTTCCGCGATGGTCCCGCGGCCAACATCTCCGGACGCATCGTCCAGGTCACCAAGGTCGCCCTTGTGCCTGGCGGACCCGAAGCGACCATCCTGCACCTGCAGTGCGAGGACGGTGCCAAACAGGTCGTCGTCGGGCCTTCCAGCGCGATCGACCGCTTGGGCGTGACCTTCCAGCCCGAGCAGACCGTGACCGTTCGCGGCACGAGCGCCTCGATCAACAACAAGCCCTACGTCGGCGCCCGCACCATCGTCGTCAATGGCCGCACCATCGAACTCTGGAACCGGGAGCGTACCGCCTGGATTCCCGACTGAATCACCCCATGCGCGAGCGCTCGAGCGGGCTACCGCCTGCTCTTGCGCTTTCCCGCCCCACCCTGGGGCACTCCGCTTCCCCTTTCGACAACCGCGGACCGCGCAGGTGAAACCATGCTGGACACGCAGGCCAAGAACTGGAACCCGGCGACCCCAGGCACGCCCACACCCGCGCCGACGGCCGGCGGCGACCACGTCGTCAATCAGGACCCGCCAGAGGTCCAGGCCGACATGATCGAGGCCGTCTCGCCCGAGGGTCGACCGGCCGATCCCACGCTTCGCGCCGGCGGCATGCTCAAGTGGTTGATGGTGAGCGTCGTGCTCGTCGCCATCGCGGCGGTTGCCGTGGGTTTCTGGCAAGGACCTGGGGCTGGCATCGCGGTGTTCGTGATCGGGTGCGGGATCGGCATCGTCGTGAACCCGGAGGTCTGGGCCGCGTTCTTTCGGGCCCGCGAGCGGACCCGCGTCGACAAGAGCCAACCGACCGTGTGACCCCACGCGCGGTTCACGGTTCGACCCTTTCGCCCG
>CAZHKB010000027.1:12080-15807 GCA_964533405.1 uncultured Phycisphaeraceae bacterium
GAGCCAACCGACCGTGTGACCCCACGCGCGGTTCACGGTTCGACCCTTTCGCCCGCCCGTTTCGCCCGACCTTTTCGATTGCTCGCCGCGCCCGAACGTCGGGCGCGTTGGAGAGACCACTCATACACCGCCCGCCCGCGCGGGCCTGATTCGGAGACCCACACATGGCCAGCGGAACCCTCGTCCTCGGCTTGTTCGAGAACACCCCCAGCGCGGACCGCGCGCTGTCGGACCTCTTCGCCGCCGGCGTCGTGAAGGAGGACCTCTCCATCGTCGCCGCCGATGAGAAGGCCGCCGCCGAGTTCGGCATCGCCAAGCAGTCCAAGGTCGGCGAGGGCGCGGCCATCGGGGCCGGGGTCATCGGTGCGCTCGGCGCGCTGCTGGCCGGCTTCGCCGCGGTCGGCGCCATCGCCACAGGCGGCGCGGGCGTCATCATCGCCGGTCCTCTGGTCGCCGCTCTGGCGGGTGCCGGTGCGGGCGCGGCTGCCGGCGGCGTCATCGGCGGGCTGGTCGGCCTGGGCATCCCCGAGCACGAGATCCACTATTGGTCCGAAAAGGTCAAGAAGGGCTCGGTGCTCATCGGCGTCAAGTGCGAGCCCGCGATGGTGGAAGGCGTCAAGGGCATCTTCCAGAACAACGGCGCCACCCGCATGACGACGCAGTCCGTGGACATTGACCACAAACTCCCCGCCGGCAACTCGCCCACCGGCTACGTTGCCGCTCCGGGTATGGCCGCCGCGTTTCCCACCGAGCCCCACGCCCGCGGCGTGGGCTCCGACCGCAGGATCGACGGGGACGACTGGTCCAAGACCAGCGCCCTTCACGCGCTGTTCGCCGACCAGCTGCGCGACATCTACTACGCCGAGCACAAGCTGGCCGAGGCCTTGGGCACGCTGGAGCAGAAGGCCGGCTCGCCGGGCCTGGCCCAGGCGATCCGCGACCACCGGGGCCAGACCCAGAACCACATCGCCCGCCTCGAGGAGGTCTTCGGGCTCATCGGGATCAAGCCCGAGCAGAAGACGTGCCCGGCCATCAATGGGATCATCAGCGAGGCCAAGGAACTTCTGAAGATCGACGCCAACGCCGACCAGCGCGACGCGGCCATCATCTGCGCCGCCCAGAAGGCCGAGCACTATGAGATCGGCACCTACGGCTGCCTGCGGACGTACGCCCGCACGCTGGGCCTGGAGCGTCCGGCTCAGATCCTCGAGCAGACGCTGGAGGAGGAGTGGGGCGCGGACCGCAGGCTGTCGGAACTGGCCGAGAGCGGGATCAACCAGCGGGCGACCGTCGGCACGAATGTCTGATCGTGCCGCGCGCCTCCCGCCGACGCGGGGGCACGCGGCCTGTGGGTCGAGCCATGCGGCACGACCGGGTACCTCCCATCTCCATCATCAAAAGGAAGACACCATGAACTGGGACCAGATCGAAGGCAAGTGGAAGCAGTATGGCGGCACCGCCCAGCAGAAGTGGGGCAAGCTGACCAACGATGACCTGGACGTGATCGCCGGCAAGCGCGACGTGCTCGAGGGCAAGATCCAGGCGGCGTACGGCAAGACCAAGGAAGACGTCAAGAAGGAAGTTGACGAGTTCTGCAACACCTGCCGCTGACCGTGTGATTCTCGCCTCATCACCAACACCGGAGACTGACGCCGATGAAGTGGAATCATGACGCACAGTGGGATGCCAGGCCGCGGGGCGAGAAACCACCGGGCTTTCGTCCCACGAGCGATGAGGTCGAGGCGCTTGCAGCGCGGCGGCGCCTGCTCGACGACGCTCCCGACACCTACAGCAAGGGCGTCGATCCAAGGCGTGACGCCGACAACGAGAGTGACTACGGCGGCTCCCGAGCCCTGTGAGGCGCCCGCCCACCACAACTCGTCCACCCCGAGCGGCCGGTGCGGGGCCATGGGCTCCGCACCGGCTCTTTGTCTGGAACACCTTCGCCCCGTGGCGAGTACACCTCTCAGGACAAGGAGCGCGCGCCGCGTGGTCAGCTTTGCCAACCAGGATAATCACGGTGGGTCGGTGCTGGTGACCAGCGAGGGGTGCATCACGCGCATCCGGATGGCTCGTTGCCCGGTCCCGCCGTCTGATGCGACGATCAATGCCGTGCATCGATCCATCACGGAGGCTCTCGAACAGAACCCGGGCCGCATCCTGCTGGACCTCTCCGGCTGCACGCGGGCCGATTCCCGCGTGGTGGCTCTGACCTGCGAGGCGATCCGCGAGTGCGCGGCCAAGGGCGTGACGCTTCAGATCCGTTCATCCCACGCGTTGAGAGCGTGGCTGTTCGTGTACCGGATCCCGCTGCTGAATCAGGTGGCCCCGGGCGGGCGGCGTGCCCAACCGGCAGCCATCGTCGTAACGCCGCCTTGATCGATCAGGCCGGTACACTCTGGCATGTCGCGAGCGGCGCTTCCAGGACGCACCTCCAACTTCGCCGGCAGCTCGGCCCGTGGTCCGAGAGCCTTCTTCTTTGTGGCGGCCAAGCCGACCGGTGGCCGCGCGTTCGGGCTCCAGCAGGCTCGCAGCGAGCGGGCGCTGGCTGAGACGCTGCGGCGCGACCGCAAGGTGCTGCTCAAGTCGTATCGGTTGCCAGCGTGGGCGGCGACGGAGTCGCGGCTGACGCTGAAGGACCAGGCGGAGCTGAACCAGCAGTTGTCGCAGCTCTTGGGGCGTGGGGTGACGTTGACCGAGACGCTGGAGGTTGTGAGGTCGACGGTGGGGCCTCGGGCGACGGATATTGTGGAGCGGATGCGGGAGCAGGTGGGGGGCGGGGCGTCGTTCAGCCAGGCGTGTGAGCGTGCGGGCGTGTTCGACATGGTGACGATCGCGGTGTACCGGGCGGCGGAGAAGACGGGGGATCTGGCCGGGGCGGCGGCGCAGCTGGCGATGTCGGCCAAGCGGCAGTTGGCGGTGCGGGGCAAGGCGGGGACGCTGATGCTGTACCCGGCGATCGTGCTGACCATCTCGATCCTGGTGTCGATCGGGATCATCGTGGGGATCGTGCCCAAGATCGGCGAGGCGCTGGAGGGGGCGGACATCGAGTTGCCGGCGTTCACGAAGTTGCTCGTGTCGCTGGGGCAGTTCTTGCGGGACAACGCGTTGGTGTGCCTGGCGGTGGGCGGGGCGGGGCTGATCGCGTTGGTGGTGATGCGCAAGCAGGTGCTGGCGGCGGTGGCGCGGCTGTCGAGGCGGCTGCCGGTGATGAAGGACGTGGTGCTGGCGCAGGAGTCGGCGCGGTTTTTCAGCGTGATGGCGGCGATGTCGAGGTCGGGCGTGCCGCTGGCGGACGGGCTGGCGGTGGGGATGGAGTCGATCGCGTACCCGAGCCTGAAGCGTGAGATTGGCACTTTGCGGCAGAAGCTGGTCGAGGGCGGGCAGTTGCGGGTGTTGATTGAGCGGGTGAACACGCTGCCGCTGGCGACGCGGCGGCTTCTGATCGCGGCGGAGCGTTCGGGCGATCTGGAGTCGGCGTTTAATGGACTGGCGGCGGATCTGGCGGATGAGGTGGATCGCAAGGCCCAGCGCCTGCTGGCGGTGCTGGAGCCGGTGTTGATCGTGCTGATGTTCCTGATGATCGGTTCGCTGCTGATGTCGATCATGGTGCCGCTGATGCTGGCGACGCAGAATGCGTTTGGGTGAGCATTCGGCGGCGTGGATCGGGATTCACCACGGGGACACGGGGACACGGAGACACGGAGACACGGAGACACGGAGACAC
>CAZHKB010000028.1:0-15765 GCA_964533405.1 uncultured Phycisphaeraceae bacterium
GTCGCGAGGTTGGGGGACCGGGCGGAGGTCACCCTCGGGCTGGGCGGCGGCGGAGGTGCATAGAAAGGATGCGGTCAGGAGGGCAGGAAGGGTGGTGGGTGGCAGGAAGCGGTGGAGACAGAGGGGCATGGGGTTCTCCACAGGTCGTCCACAGTGAGGGTGTGGATAGGGTTGGTGTTTCCGCGAGCCAAGGGGGATGCACGCGTGACTCAGAGCAGCCACCCGTGGCACGGTTCCGGGCACGACCCGGCCGGGAGGCGGGTGCGTTGACAACGGGTGGTGCGGGGGTAGGCTATACGCCCCCGGCGGGCCGCGGTTGGTGGATCGTTACGGCGGTTGGAGTTGATGTCCGGGGGCTCACGGATGAGTGAGATTGGCGGGACCGGGGGCGACCGGAGCGGTTTTCCGCGCGGAATTGTGCGCGGGGAGTGGTCCGGAGCGTCTTTGGTGGTAACAATCCCCTCCCTTGGCGGGGTCTTCGCGCGTTCTGCGCGCGGGGACCACGGGCGTCAAAGGTGATGCGGTGGGGTTCTGAGTGAGTGACGGATTCTGATGGAGCCCGTTGGCGGGCGAATGGATCGCGGAAACGGCCCGATTTGGGCACGAGGTTGTTGATGACAGGCGGGAAAATCAGAATCCGGATGGAGGCCTACGACCACCTGGCTCTCGACGCGAGCGCGAAGGAGATCGTTGACCACGCGAAACGGACCAACGCGAAAGTGGCCGGGCCGATCCCGCTGCCGACGCGGATCGAGCGGTACACGGTGCTGCGCTCGCCGTTCATCGACAAGAAGAGCCGCGAGCAGTACGAGATCAGGACGCACAAGCGGATCATCGATATTCTGGAGCCCAACGCGCGCACGGTTGAGGCGTTGAATCGACTTGTGGTTCCGGCGGGCGTGTTCATCAGGATCAAGGCGTGAGGTTTGACGGGCCGGGGCCGTGCCGAGGGGCATGGCGACCGGCCCCGTGTGTTGGTGTTGGTGGTGGTGGGTGTTGGTGATGTGTGGTGAATCCCGGGGCTGGTGAGATGGCCCCTTCAAACTTCCTCTGGCCGAGTTCGCGCAAAGCGGAATCAGGACCATGAAGCGTCGCCCGGCGTATCCGGGCCGGTGAGTCCGGCAGCGGCCCGAAACGGGATGCTGGCGAGCGTGCCGGTTGGTGGAAAGGATCGTGTGAGATGGCTGCTCCGACGTCTGTGATGCTGATGGGCCGCAAGATCGGGATGACGCGCGTGTTCACGGACAAGGGCGAGAACGTCCCCGTGACGGTGTTGGCGTTGGGTCCTTGCGTGGTGACGCAGGTGAAGACGGCCGAGACGGACGGGTACATGGCGGTGCAGATCGGGTACGACGAGGTGAAGGCGAAGAACTCGACGTTCCCCGTGATCGCGCATGACGCGAAGGCCGGGACGACCCCCAAGCGTTTCCACCGGGAGTTCACGGTGGAGGAGAAGTCGGCGGGCAACTTCAGCCTCGGGCAGACGCTGGACGTGTCGGCCCTGGACGGGCAGATGTTCGTTGACGTGATCGGGCAGAGCAAGGGCAAGGGCTTCGCGGGCGTGATGAAGCGGCATCACTTCAAGGGGCTGGTCGCGAGCCACGGCACCGAGCGCAAGCACCGTTCGCCCGGGTCGATCGGCTCGTACTGCTCGAACCGCGGGTTCGGCGGCGGCCTGGTCAAGGGCAAGAAGATGCCGGGGCACATGGGCGACGACCGGGTGACGGCCCGCTCGATCCAGGTGATCTCGGTCGACAAGGAACAGAACCTCGTGCTGGTGAAGGGCCCGGTGCCCGGCGCCAACGGGGGGATGGTGATGGTGAGGCCCGCGACGCGTCTGAACCGCAAGAAGGCGGGGATGAAGGCGGGGAAGAAGGTGGTTCAGGGCAAGGTGAAGAAGTAATCGGCGCGACGGAGCGTGAAGCGACGAAGCGACGACGTGTGAGACAGGCGGCCCGACCACGAGGCAGGGCGTTGATGGGTCGAAGAATCACCATCGGCGGCGCGAATGCCAAGCCGGTGGGCTCGGAAGGTTCGGATGGGCGCTGGGCCGGGCGACTGGCCTGGGGCTCTGAAGAAAACCGCCGGGCGAGGACAGATTGAGGTCGTGGGCCTGAGCAGTGGGCCCTCGACATGGACGGCCGAGTCGGAGCCGCGCCAACCCCGCTCTTCGCGTTGAAGGGCGCTCTCCCGAGTGGAGGGCAAGAGGAGGTGGCCGGCGAGGCGAAGCAAACGGGGCGTCGCCATCGGTTGATGGCGGGCCCGTGGAAGGCGTCAGGACGAGGTGCGACGAATGGATGTCCCCGTCTACAACATGCAGGGCGCGCAGATCGGCACGATGCCGATCGACGAGAAGAGCCTTGGCGGAACGATCAACGTCTCGCTGATCAAGCAGGCGTATGTGATGTACCACGCGAACCTGCGGCAGGGGTCCAGCCGGACCAAGAGCCGCGGCATGGTCGAGGGCTCGACCAAGAAGATTTACAAGCAGAAGGGCACGGGTCGTGCGCGGCACGGCGACCGGCGTCCCCCGCAGTTCAAGGGCGGCGGCCACGTCTTCGCCAAGCGGCGGCGGCGCGAGCACTACCACCTTGAGATGCCCAAGAAGATGCGGCGTACGGCCAACCGCAACGCGCTGCTCTCCAAGCTGATCGACAACGAGGTTCGGGTGATCGACCGGATCGCCTTCGAGAAGCCCAAGACGACGGGGTTCCTGGCGTTCCTCGAGGCGATCAAGGTGGACAAGACCGCGTACGTGGCGCTGTCCAACGACCCGGCCAAGAGCGAGTTCGCCAGGCTGAGCGCGCGGAACGTCGAGGGCGTGACGCTGGGGCGGGCCGACACGATGAACGCGTTCAACATGCTGGCGTCGCGGTACCTGGTGATCGAGCGTGACGCGCTGGAGGCGTGGCTGGCGGGGCCATGGTCGCAGACGGGCAAGGACGCGAAGATCAACCCGATGGGGGCTGGCGCGGCGGCGGGGAATCCCGAGGGCGGGCAGGAAAAGGGCGAGAAGCGTCGGGTGAAGAAGCTGCCCAGGCCGCCGGGCGCCACGGCGAGTGCGAAGGCCGGCGCGAAGGGAGCGGCGTAAGCCATGACGATGCCAATCGACGCGACATACACCATCAAGCGCCCGATGCTGACCGAGAAGTCGACCATCGGGATGAGCGAGCTGAACACCTACACGTTCCTGGTTGACCGGACGGCCAGCAAGGACCAGATCAAGTCGGCGATCGAGTCGCTTTACAAGGTCAAGGTGGCGAGCGTTCGCACCAGCCTGAGCAAGGGCAAGACCAAGCGGACCAAGTTCGGGTACTCGACCGACAGCCAGACCAAGAAGGCGCTGGTGCGGGTGGTCGAGGGCCAGTCGATTGAGATGATCTGAGAGAGGCACTGGGCACCCGGAATCAGCGCGAACGACACGACAGGCAATCAGGAACCGGTTGCCCGACTTTCAGGACTCAGGACGAAGGACTTCGGGCTAGATCCCCTACGCGGCACGGACCACAGGAACTTTCGGACAGGACTCACCCATGGCGATTCGCGTCTACAACAAGACCAGTGCGGGCCGGCGCAACGCGTCGGTGAACATGCACGTGGAAGTGACCAAGAAGACCCCCGAGAAGTCGCTGCTGCGTCCCAACCACAAGTGGGGCGGGCGCAACAACTCGGGCAAGATCACGGTTCGCGGGCGCGGCGGCGGCGCCAAGCAGATGTACCGCGTGATCGACTTTCGGCGCAAGGACCGCGACGGGATCGCGGGCAAGATCGTCGGGGTTGAGTACGACCCGAACCGCTCGTGCCACATCGCGCTGGTCGAGTACGCCGACGGGGCCAAGCGGTACATTCTGGCTCCCGCGGGGATCAAGCCCGGGCAGGAGATTCTGTCGAGCCACACGCAGGCGGTGGAGCCGACGCCGGGCAACTGCATGCCACTGCGGTTCATCCCCACTGGCCTTGAGGTCCACTGCATCGAGCTGACCAAGGGGCGGGGCGGTCAGATTTGCCGGTCGGCGGGCAACCAGGCGCGTCTGACGAACAAGGAAGGCGACTTCGCGACGGTGGTGCTGCCCTCGGGCGAGACCCGGCGTGTCCACGCGGACTGCACCGCGGTGATCGGGCAGGTGGGGAACATCGACCACCAGAACCGTCGCCTGGGCAAGGCCGGGTTGATGCGGCACCTTGGTTTCCGGCCGATCACGCGCGGCATGGCCAAGAGCCACAACGCGCACCCGATGGGCGGCGGTTCGGGGCGGTCGAAGGGCAATCGCCCACCATGCGGCCCCACGGGCACGCTGGCCAAGGGCGGGCGTACGAGGAACAAGAAGAAGGCTTCGAGCGACCTGATCATCCGTCGCCGGTTCAGCAAGCGGTATGGTCAGGTGACCTGAGCGGCGACGCAGAGACGAAGTGGAGCAGTGACGGGGATCGGAGTCGTTTGGAACATGAGACATTCGGCCGCGGGTTGGGCCGAGCGAGTTTGGATCTGACTGGAAGGTGACGCAATGGGCCGGAGTCTGAAGAAGGGACCGTTTGTGGATGAGAAGCTCTACCGGAAGGTGGAGCGTCAGTCTGAGAACAAGCGGAAGACCCCGATCAAGACGTGGGCGCGTCGGTCGACGATCGTGCCCGAGTTCGTGGGGTACACGTTCCAGGTGCACAATGGTCGGGCGTTTCTGGACGTGTTCGTGACCGAGGACATGGTGGGGCACAAGCTGGGCGAGTTCAGCAACAGCCGCACGTTCCGCGGGCACACGAACAAGAAGGAAGGCATCGAGGGCGGGTCGAAGTCGTAAGGAAGGTGGTTTGGAAACGGGGTAGGTCGAGTGCCTGGTGCCTCTTGGCGGAACGACGCAGACGAAGGGCTTTGACGATGAGGATTCACAGCGCAAGGCTGAAGCAGTATTCGGCGGAGTCGGGCGTCTCGGTTGAGGCGCTCGGGCAGGCCGTCGAGCGCACCGGGCTCAAGGGCGACAAGGCCCAGTCCGCGGTCAAGAACTGGATGCGCGGGAGCGACCACCCCCGCTGCCGGACCGAGGACGTGCGCCGGCTGGCCCAGGCTCTGAACCGCCCGGCCAAGGACCTGGCGCTGTTTGAGAGCAAGGTGCTCGGAACGCGCGGGAGCACGCGGAAGATCCGTCTGGTGGCGGACCTGATCCGCGGCAAGCGCGTGGACGAGGCGCTGAACCTGATGACGTTCACGACCAAGCGGGCGGCGCTGGACATCAAGAAGTGCCTGCAGGCGGCCATCGCCGACGCGGAAGAGGCCGAGGCCGACGTGACCAGCCTTTGGGTGAGCAAGACCACGGTGGGCGAGGGGATTCGGATCAAGCGTTTCCAGCCCAAGGACCGCGGCAGGGCGCACGCGATCGTCAAGCAGACCAGCCATATCACGGTGGGCGTGGAGGAACGGGCCTAATGGGACAGAAGACTCATCCATTCGGACTCAGGCTCGGCATCACCGAGGCCCACCGCAGCCGGTGGTACGCCCCCAAGGCGCTCTACGGCGAGCTGCTGATCGAGGACGAGAAGATCCGCCGGTTCCTGGATGACAGGCTGAATCGCAAGCCCCCGTTCGCGGCGGTGAGCGACCTGCACATCGAGCGGACCCGTGAGGAGCTCAAGGTCATCATCAAGACGGCCCGGCCCGGCCTGGTGATCGGGCCCAAGGGGGCCGAGATCGAGCGGATGACCGAGCAGCTGCGGTACATGACGGGTCGCAAGGTCTCGATCAACGTGGTCGAGATCAAGAACCCGGACATGGACGCGCAGCTGGTGGCGGAGGCGGTGGCCGAGCAGCTCAACAAGCGCATGGCCTTCCGGCGCGTGGTGAAGATGCGTGCGGACGCGACGATGCAGGCGGGGGCCAAGGGCATCAAGATCCAGATCTCGGGCCGCCTGGGTGGGGCCGAGATGAGCCGGACGCTGGATGTGAAGGTGGGCTCGCTGCCGTTGTCGACGCTGCAGGCGAACATCGTTTACGGGTTCGCGGAGGCCAAGACCTCGGCGGGCCAGGTGGGCGTGAAGACGTGGATCTACAAGGGCGAGTACGACAAGAACCAGCAGGACGAGATGGCGTCGGACGCGGCGGGCGGGCGACCCAGGGCGCGTGGACGCAGGTGAGAAGGATTCGAGGTGAATACCGCGAAAGCCGGTTGCCCGACCATCAGGACTCAGGACCAAGGACCAAGGACTCAGGACCAAGGACGAAGGACTCGCCCAACAACGGACTTCGGAACCAACCAGCAACCCTCTGAACGATCAAGGACTTCCTCATGCCTCCATTCAAGATTCCAAGCCGCGTGAAGTTCCGCAAGGAGCAGCGGAACGTCCGCGACCGCAAGGCGACCAAGGGCAACTACGTCGCGTACGGCGACTATGGGCTGCAGGCGCTGGATGGGTGCTGGCTCAAGGGCATCAACATCGAGGCGGGGCGCATCGCGATCCAGCATCTGCTGAAGCGCGAGGGCAAACTGTTCATCCGGGTGTTCCCGGACAAGCCGGTCTCCAAGAAGCCGCTGGAGACCCGAATGGGCACCGGCAAGGCGGAAGTGGATTATTGGGCGGCGCGCGTGAAGCCCGGGACGATCCTGTTCGAGATCGCCGGCGTGTCGGAGGCGACCGCCAAGAAGGCGATGGTGCGTGCGGCGATGAAGATGCCGGTGCGTTGCCGGTTCGTCGGGCGGCGCGTGACGGTGTGAGAGAGTCCCGAGCGCGAGCTCGGGAACGGGTCGGGCGGATCAAGCGACGACGTGAGCGACACAGTTCCGGCCGCTGGGTGGGCCGGGTGGAAGGAATCGAATCATGACGGGCACCGAAGTTCGGGCACTGCGGGACGAGGAGATCGGGGTCGAGCTCAAGCGGCTTCGCGAGAAGCTGTACACGCTGCGGTCCCAGGCCATCACTGAGAAGGTGGAGGACACCTCGCAGTTCGGCCTGATCAAGAGGGACGTGGCCCGCCTGATGACCGAACGAAACGTGCGGCATCATGCGAAGCAGGCCGCGGAGAAGGCCAAGAGGGATGCGGCCAAGGCGTCGGTCGAGGCCAAGGCGGGCGCGAAGGTTGGCGGCAAAGGCTGAGCGACGGCGCGACGCGGAATGGATGTCACGGGTCGGAGAATCAGGTCGGTTCGGACAGGTCGGTGTGAACGAGCGATTCGGGGAACTCAATGAGCCAAGCGACAGCGACAACGGGTGATGCGATCGTGGTGAAGACCGGAACGGTCGAGAGCGACAAGCGCGACAAGACGCGCAAGGTCGTGGTCCGCTTCGTGGCCAAGCACCCCAAGTACGGCAAGTTCATCCGCCGGCGGACGACCCTGCACGTTCACGATGAGAACAACGAGTCGCGCACGGGCGACGTGGTCGAGGTGGCGCCGTGCCGCCCGATCAGCAAGACCAAGACGTGGCGGCTGGTGCGCGTGGTCGAGAAGCGTTCGGAAGAGGTGTGAGCCAGCGGCCTCGACAGGCAGCCCGACCGTGAGGGAGGGCTGCGAGGCGGGGCGGGCATCGGGGTTTCGTGCGACGCCATCGTCGCGGGTTGGGTTCGGGACGAAGTGTCCGAAATCTTGTTCTCAGGTTCGCCAGAGAGTTTGACCCATGCTGCAGCAAGAATCCAGGTGTGAAGTCGCGGACAACTCGGGCGCCAAGATCGCCTATGTGATCCGCGTATACGGCGGCACGACCAAGACCGGCGCGTTCACGCGCCGCATGGCCGGTATCGGCGACCGCGTACTCGTCTCGATCAAGAAGTCGATCGCGGGCGGCGAGGTCAAGGACGGGGACATGTCCAAGGCCGTGGTTGTGCGGACGGCCAAGGCGATCCGCCGCAAGGACGGGTCGTATGTGAAGTTCGACACCTCGGCGGTGGTGCTGATCCAGGACGACGGGAACCCGAAGGGGACCCGCATCTTCGGGCCGGTGGCCCGCGAGCTGCGCGAGAAGAACTACATGAAGATCGTTTCGCTGGCGACGGAGGTGGTGTGACCAGAGGGGCAATGGGCACAAGGCACCGGGCACTGGGAGGACCAGGTCCGGGAAAGCTTGAGTGATCCAGGTGCCCGCGGATCGACCACCAAGGCTCAGAACCAAAGGACTCAGGACCCGACTCGCGACGACGCACAACAGACCAGTCGACCCCGGGCCGGCAACGGCCCCGATCGACTCGGAGCATTTCATGCCACGGCACGTACGAAAAGGCGACACGGTGATGGTGATCGCCGGCGACAACAAGGGCAAGACCGGCGAGGTCATGCGCGTCCTGACCAAGGACGATCGCGTGCTCGTCAAGGGCTTGAACCTGCGCGTCAAGCACATCAAACCCAGCCGGCTCACGCCGCAGGGCGGCGTGGTGCAGCGCGAGGCCTCGATCCACATCTCCAACGTCATGCCCCTGGGCGAGGACGGCAAGGCGACGCGTGTGCGTTTCCAGAAGCGTGACGACGGGTCGAAGGTGCGGGTGGCGGTCAAGGGCGGAAAGGTGCTCGGGACGGTCCGGGGCGCGACGATCAAGTAAGCCCGGCAGGCCGGCAGACGGTTGGTTCAATCGAAGCAGGCAGTCATCGGGGACAACCCCCGTCGCTCGGAAGGCAAGTCATGGCAAAGGATCAGGCGGGAAAAGGCGGCGGCGGCGGCAAGGGCGGCGGGCCCAAGGGTGCGGGTACGCACAAGGGCGCCAAGAAGGGCGAGGCCGTTGAGGCCGTGGCGCCCGTTGGTGTGCCGCGTCTCAAGCAGATGTACGACGAGCAGGTGCGTCCCAAGGTTGCCGAGAAGTTCGGGCTGTCCAACCGGATGGCCCAGCCGCGGCTCGAGAAGATCACGATCAACGTGAACATGGGTCGGCACCTGGACGGGGGCAAGCTGCCGGCCAACATCAAGCAGACCGTGACGAACACGATCACCGCGATCAGCGCCCAGAAGCCGATCCTGATCCAGTCCAAGAAGTCGGTGTCGAACTTCAAGCTGCGGGCGGGCATGGACTCGGCCAGCATGGTGACGATGCGTCGCCAGCGGATGTGGCACTTCCTGGACCGCTTCATCCACCTGGCGACCCCTCGTATTAAGGACTTCCGCGGGCTGCCCGCCAAGGCGTTCGACCGCCAGGGCAACTTCTCGGTGGGCCTGAACGAGCAGGGCGTGTTTCCCGAGATCAACATGGCCGAGGTGGACTTCACCCACGGCATGAACATCAACTTCGTGTTCAGCAACTCGACGCCGGAGCTGTCGCGGTTCGTGCTCGAGCAGCTGGGCATGCCGTTCCAGAAGGCGGATGAGAAGTAAGCGAAGGCACTGGGCATGAGGCCCTGGGCACTGGTGAGGAACCGGGGATCACGCCGAAGGCCTCCAAGAGCCCGTTGCCCGACCTTCAGGATTCAGGACTCCGGACTTCCAGACTAGCATCCCGACTCACGCAAGACTGACGACCCCTGACACTCGGAACACTCCCATGACCACCACCGCACTGTTCGTCAAGGCCCAGCGACCCCCGAAGTTCTCGACGCGCATCGTGCGCCGGTGCCAGCTGACCGGGCGGGTGCACGGGTACTACCGCAAGTTCCGGATCAGCCGGATCATGCTCCGGAAGCTCGCCCTTGAGGGCAAGATCCCGGGCATGCGCAAGGCGTCCTGGTAAGCCCTGACGCGTCGGGCACGACGGAGGCACACCGGCCACCAGCCGGGATGACGCCGACGCGGGCCGACGCGGGCCGACGCCAGACCTGCCTCGACCGTCGGGCCAATCCGACGAATTGATCGACGATCTGACTCGACAATCCGATCCGCCTCACCGACCTGCTTCGCACACGACCACGACCATGATCGACGCCGGGAGCCCCCGGCCGACCACCAGACGGGAACGACCAGATGGCAGTATCCGACCCAATCGCCGACATGCTCACCCGCATCCGCAACGCGCTGCGCAACCGCGCCAAGACGGTGCCTTGCCTGAACAGCCGGGTGTGCCGCGGCATCGCGGACGTGCTCGTCAAGGAGGGCTACATCTCCTCCTATGACGTCATCGAGGACGGGCGCCAGGGCATCATCCGGGTGCACCTCAAGTACGGCCCGCGCGGCGAGAAGATCATCCACGCCCTGCACCGCGAGTCCAAGCCGGGCTGTCGGGTCTATCGCAAGGTCGATGGTCTGCCCCGCCCCATCCAGGGTTTGGGCATCGCCATCGTCTCGACCAGCAGCGGCGTGCTGTCGGACCGCATGGCCCGCGAGCAGCGCATCGGCGGCGAGCTGCTTTGCACGGTGTCGTGAGGGCAGCGAGGAACAGACGCAGAGACGAAGCACAGAAGCACAGAAGGTAGACGCCGAAGCAGGATTGCACAACTCAGACCTCAGACTTGAGATCTCAGATTCGAGATTCAGGATTCGAGACCAAGGCCTCTCAACCCCGCGGAAGCCCGGCCTTGCCGGCGAGCCTCACGCAAGAAGGAATCGACCCATGTCCCGCATCGGAAAGAAACCCGTGACGGTTCCCAAGGGGATCAAGGTCTCGGTGGCCAATCGCGTGGTCAAGGTCGAGGGCCCCAAGGGCACCCTCACCATGACCCATCGCCCCGAGATTGCCGTCGCGGTCAACGACAAGAACGAGGTCGTCTGCACGGTTGACGAGGCCAGGCTCGAGCAGACCGGCGTGCGGGCCTACTGGGGCACCACCCGCGCCCTGATCGACAACATGATCGAGGGCGTGGCCAAGGGCTACCAGAAGAAGATGGAAGTCGTGGGCGTGGGCTGGACGGCCGCGCTGGCCGGCAAGCAGCTCAAGATGACCCTGGGCTTCGCCAACCCGATCATGATGGACATTCCCACCGGCGTGAACGTCGTGGTCGAGAAGCAGATCGTGACGGTCAGCGGGGCGGACAAGCAGGCGGTGGGCCAGTTCGCCGCCGAGATGCGGTCCAAGCGCAAGCCCGAGCCGTACAACGGCAAGGGCGTCAAGTATCTCGAAGAGGTCATCAAGAAGAAGCAGGGCAAGCAGTTCGGGTCGTAAGGTTTCAGAGTTGGAATCTGAGATGTGAGATCAGAGATTCGAGATTCAGGATTCGGTATTCCAGACAGCACACCCTCCCTCGGGAGTCAGTTCCATGGACAAGGCATCGGGCAAACAAGTTCGTCGGGCTCGCAGGCGGATCGGCATCCGCAAGCGCATCCAGGGCACGCACGAGCGTCCTCGGCTCTGCGTCTACAAGTCGCTCAATCACATGTACGTTCAGGTGATTGACGACCTGGACGGCAAGACGCTGGCCTCGGCGTCGACGCGCGACAAGGACTTGGGCGCGGCCAAGACCGGCAACGTGGCCGCCGCCATGGCGGTTGGCTCGAAGCTCGCCGAGCGGGCCAAGGCCGCCGGGATCACCAAGGTCGTGTTCGACCGCGGCGGGTTCCGCTACCACGGTCGCATCAAGGCTCTGGCCGACGCGGCCCGCAAGGCGGGGTTGGAGTTCTAGGAGAGACATTGGGCACGAGGCACTGGGCACTCGTTTGCCGACAACGCTCCTGGGCCAAGCGACGCCGGAGCACGATCGACGCCGAGCGCCCGACCAACTCAGACACCTAGAATCATTTCCGGTTTTACCAGCCAATCGCAGGCAATCCGGTGCCCGATCTTCAGGACTCACGACCACGGACACTTCTCCTCAAGGGCTCAGGACTCGCAAACCACAGACTCTGGTCTCAACCCTGAGATCGCAGATCACAGACGGAAGACACTTCCCATGCCCGAGATGATCGACGAAGCAGGCCATCTGGAATCCACCACGCTGGGGATCTACCGCACGTCCAGCACCGTCAAGGGCGGGCGGCGGTTCTCCTTCGGCGCGCTCGTGGTGTGCGGCGACCGCAACGGCAAGCTGGGCTACGGTTACGGCAAGTCCAACGAGGTTCCCAACGCCATCGAGAAGGCCCAGAAGTACGCCAAGCGCACCATCATCGGCGTTTCCCGCACCGGCGGCACCATCCCGCACGAGGTCGAGGGAACCTTTGCCGCCACCAAGGTCCGCCTCATCCCGGCCGCTCCCGGCACGGGCGTGGTCGCGGGCGGCACCGTCCGCGCGATGATGGACGTCATGGGCGTCACCGACTGCCTGACCAAGTGCTATGGCTCGACCACGAAGCTCAACGTCGTCAAGGCCGTCCTTAACGCGCTCTCCAAGATCCAGACCCCCCAGCAGATCGCGGCCCTTCGCGGGGTCGAGATCGGCACCACCATCATCGACGCCAAGATCGAGCGCGGCAAGCGGTTCGCCCCCGCCCGCTCCGGCGAGAAGATGCGGGCCCCCACCAACACCATCGGCCAGGAGCGCCGCGGCGGTCGTGGCGGCGGTGGTGGTCGCGGCGGCCGCGGTGGTGGCGGTGGTGGTGGTGGACGCGGCCCGCGCGGGGGTGACTCCGGCGGAGGCCGCGGCGGCGAGGGCGGCGGCGGTCAGGGCGGCCCCGGTGGCGCGCCCGCCGGCGCACCGGCGACCGGCGGACCCTCGCCGACCTGATCGCTTGATCGACCGATTCGCCGTCTACCCCCTCCTTCTCTGACTCTCTGTTTCGCTGTCTGGTTTCCCGTTCCGGCTGTCTCGCTTCCCCGTTCTTCGCTCGCAGGAGTCTGGTCCCATGATGATCCACGACATCACCGCCCTGGCTGGGGCGTCAAAGAACCGCAAGCGCGTCGGGCGCGGCAAGTACGGGGCGCGGGGCAAGACCTCGGGCCGCGGTGCCAAGGGCGCGGGCTCCAGGGCTGGCACCGCCACCAAGTTCCAGTTTGAAGGCGGCCAGATGCCGTTCTTCCGGCGCATGCCCAAGTTCGGCTTCACCAACGCCAACCACCGCGTTGAGTACTGGGTCGTCAATCTCCGCGAGCTGCTGGCCCACCCGCAGTTCAAGAAGGGCGGCGAGGTCAACCCCCAGACGCTGGTCATGGCCGGCCTCATCCGTGATGACTCCCGCGACGTCAAGATCCTTGGCACCCTGGCCGAGGGCGCCACGGTCGGCGTCAAGCTGAACGTCTCGGTCTCCCGTCTGTCGGTCGCGGCCCGCAAGCACATCACCGACGCCGGCGGCAGCGTGACCGAGACCGGCACACGCCGCGACATGGTCCGCGGCGTCGATCGCAACTCCGACGACAAATCTCCCAAGAACCTCACCAAGAAGCTCAAGCGCGGCAAGGCCAAGAAGGCCCCCGTGCTCGACGCCCCCGAGGAAAAGGCCGAGCCGGCCAAGTCCTGACCCCCGGCCCGGGCCCGTGCCTCCCCGTTTGGGAGTCATGCCCAACGGAGCGTCACCAGGTCCATCTAGGGCCGCCGAATCAACGTCGGCGGCCCTTTGTTTTCCGGAGTGTGGTTTGCCCGACCCGGGCCGACAACCCTCCGCCTGACCCCTACCCTTGGCGATCGCACGCGGGCCTGAAAAGGATTGACCACCGAGGCACAGAGACCCAGAGGAAGGCAGGATCGAGTGTGGCCGGTGCGGTCGCTCCCACGGGCGGGCTGAGGCACCAGGCAATCCGTCCAGTGCGGCATCCGGTCCCTGCCTCTCGGTGCGCCTCGGTGTCGTTGTGGTGAATCCCGTTCTTGCTCGCTCCGCCCGAAAGGCCCGACCCGACGATGTTCAAGACACTGGTCAATGTCTTCAAGATTCCCGACCTGCGCAACCGCATCCTCTTCACGCTGGCCATGCTGGTGGTGTACCGGATCGGATTCTGGATACCGCTGCCGGGCGTGGACCAGGAGCAGATGGCCGAGCTCTTCAAGGCTCAGTCCGAGAGCGGCAGCGCCGCCGCCAGCGTCGCCCAGTACGTCGCCATCTTCTCGGGCGGATCGTTCGGGCAGTCCACGATCTTCGGCCTGGGCATCATGCCCTACATCTCGGCGTCGATCATGTTCCAGCTGCTGGCCAGCGTGTGGCCCGCGCTCAAGAAACTGCAGGAAGAGGGCCCGACCGGGCGCCAGCGCATCCAGGACCTGACGCGCCGCGTCACGATCCTGCTGTGCGTCATCCAGGCGTACGCGTGGCTCGGGGTCATCAACGGGCAGGGGCTGGTGTATGCCCAGTGGGCCGGCAACCCCGTCTGGTGGGTCATGGCCGTCACCGCCCTGACCGCCGGCTCGATTTTCCTGATGTGGATCGGCGAGCAGATCGACAAGCACGGCATCGGCAACGGCGTGTCGATGATCATCATGGCCGGCATTCTCACGGGCATCCCCAACGCGATCCTGTGGATCGTCAACAACTCGCCCGTGCGCACGCTGACCCCCGTGGCGTGGATCATGGGCGAGGCGCCCCAGTCGTTTGACCCCCAGGTCTCGTGGATGGGCGTGATCTTCCTGGCCGCCTGCTTCGTGTTCGTGGTCGCTGGCTCGGTGCTGCTCACCGTTGCCCAGCGGCGAATCCCGGTGCAGCAGGCCAAGCACACCCGCGGTCGCCGCGTGTTCGGCGGGCAGCGGTCGTACCTGCCCCTCAAGGTCAACCACGGCGGCGTCATGCCCGTCATCTTCGCCAGCACCATGATGCTGCTGCCCTCGCTGCTGTTCGGTGCGATCGCCGAGGGCGCGGGCGGCTCATCCGCCCAGACGTGGTGGGCGACCCTGCTGGTGTTCATCAAGGACCAGTTCCAGGGCTCGGCCTTCCCGTATGTCCTGCTCTACATCGTGCTGGTCTTCCTGTTCTCCTACTTCTGGATCACCGTGCAGTTCAACCCAGAGGACATGTCCAAGCAGCTCAAGGAGCACGGGTCGTTCATCCCGGGCCTGCGACCGGGGCCGCGAACCGCTGAGTACCTGACCAGCGTGATGGAGCGCATCACCTACATCGGCGCGGCCGCGCTCGCGCTGCTCGCCGTGCTGCCCAACGTGATCCAGAGTTCGTTCTCGGTCGACTACGCGGTGACGCAGTTCATCGGCGGCACCGGGCTGCTGATCGTGGTGTCGGTCTGCCTGGACTTCCTGCAGCGCGTCGAGGCGGCCCTGCTGATGCGGAACTACCAGGGCTTCCTGGGCGGCGAGGGCGACGCGCCCAAACTCCGTGGCCCGCGGGGCTGACCGCCGCGCGCGTGAGCGCGCGCCCCCACCCCCGCGCGCGGGGGAGGTGGTCGCGAGGTGCTGCGAGGCGACCGGAGGGGACCGTTGGGCGGCCAAGGCGCCGAGCCGTGGCAGCACTCCCGCACCATGATCCAAATCCGCTCCTCCGCCGAGATTGCCTCCATCGCCCGCGCCGGCGACGTGGTGGCGAGCGTGCTCGATACCTTGCTTGCCGCGGCTTCTCCGGGCGTGCCCACAATCGATCTCGACACGCTGGCCCGCGCGATGCTTCGTGACGCCAGCGCGACGCCGCTCTTCCCCGGCTTTGTGCCCGTGGGCAGGGCGGGCGGGCCGGGCTTCCCGTGCGCGATTTGCGTGTGCGTGAACGACGAGGTGACGCACGGCGTGCCGAGCCCGCGGGTGCTGGAGGCGGGCGACCTGGTCTGCATCGATCTGGGCGCGTCGGTGGATGGCTGGTGCGCCGATGCAAGCCGGGCGCGGGTGGTGGGCGACGTTGCCGGTGCGAGCCAGGCCGAGGGCGTGAGTTCAGCGATCAAGACGGTTGCCAGCAGCGTCGAAGCGGACACCCCCGGCGCGAGTGATCGTGCCAGTCTGATCGACGCGCGTCGCCATGTGCTGCGCACGGCCCATGCCGCGACCGAGGTCGGCATCGCCGCCATGGGGCCCGGCGTGCGGTGGTCCAGCGTGGCCGATGCGATCCGGGCGTGTGCCGAGCGGGGGGGCTGCGGCGTGG
>CAZHKB010000029.1:0-13247 GCA_964533405.1 uncultured Phycisphaeraceae bacterium
TCGGCGGGGTGGGCCGGGAAGCGGCCCATTATGGCGCTCGCGCGGGCGACGATGGCGTCGCGGACCTGGGCGGCGTTGGCGCGGGCATCGGCGGACATGACGACGGCGTTGCCCGTGTTGGGCCCCGGGACGGTGAAGCCCGGGCCGGTGCCCGCAGTGCGCCCCGCGACAACGACCATGGCGCCGATGAAGTAGATCCAGATTGCGACCAGACCGCCGACGACGAGCATCGGGGGCACCAGGGCGGCGGCCGACGCGCGGAGTCCGCTGACGCGCTGGGTTTCCTTCAGCATCATGGCCGCGCTGATCATCCACCAGATCCAGCCGAACATGAAGCCCATGCAGGGGATCGCCGAGAGGGTGTTGGCGCCCGCGGAGTAATAGAGGGCGAGGTAGGTGTGGCGCATCGAGCCGGAGGTGCGGCCCGTGAGTTTGAGGATGACGTGGGCCAGCAGGCCCCAGAGCCACATGCCCACGATGGAAGAGACGAGGATGAAGCCCATCATGGCGCCCATGGTGCCAACTCCGCCTGCGCCGCCGCCCAGGAGCACGATGAGCAACTGGGGGCCGAAGCAGATGGTGTAGGCCGACCCGTTGATGAGCATGGCGAAGACGGCGGCACGGCCCAGGGAGGCGTTGACGGGCGTGCCGCGGGCCATCATGACGGGCTTGGTCATGGCGTAGCCGATGGCGGAGAAGAACCTGTTGAACTGGCCGCGCTGGGGGTCGAGCCACGGGTTGAGGCCCTGCAGAGTGCGGTCCTCATGGATGCCTGCGGTGGGCAGGACCACGGTGTCGTCCATGTGGACGTGCTGCTGGCAGCGGACGCAGGTGAACTCGATGGGCTCGAGGTGGCCTCGCCAGGTGGTGCCGTAGTAGGGCTGCATGCACGCACGGCAGCAGAACTGGCAGGCGGAGGGGACGAACTCAAAGTTGGAGGGCTTGAAGCCGGTGCCGCACTCGGGGCAGACGCGCTCGGGCAGGTTCCAGAGCGGGTAGTTGCAGGTACGGCACCTCATTCGGAGGGGAGGGTATCAGGGATGGGGCGGAGCAGGCTTGCAGCCTTCGCTGGCCTGTGCCCCTGCTCTCGTCACCGTCGGCGTCGCCCGCCGGTCAGGAGGAACGCCGATGCGAGGGTGATTGCGGAAGCCGGGGCGGGGATGACGGTGAGGGAGGTTCCGAGAGAGGAGGTGGGGACGAAGGTTGGAAAGGGGCTCGCGCCGAGATAGAACGACGGGTTTGGCTGACTGAGCGAAGGCACCCAGTCGAACTCCACGCTGCCGGGGAGTGCGGTTGCCCAGGTCCGGTGGACGGGTCGAGTGTATCAGGCCCTCATGCTTGCCCCGAACGCTTCGGGGCTGACCTAGCCCAGGGAACTGTGCGGACGCTTGCGGTTGTAGAAGGTCTCGATGTAGTCGAAGATCGCGGCCCGGGCCTGCTCGTGGGTGGCAAAGGTCTCGTGGTGGACCAGCTCGTTCTTGAGCGTGGCCCAGAAGGATTCTTTCGGGGCGTTGTCGTGGCACTCGCCCCTTCGACTCATGCTCGCGATGGCGCCGAGTTGATCCAGCGGTGAACGGAACTCCTGACAGGCGTACTGCACGCCCCGATCCGAGTGGAGCATCAGGCCCTTGGGCGGGTCACGCCGCGTGCGGGCCATTTCCATCGCGTCCATCACCAGACTCGCCCGCATGTGCGCGGCCATGGACCAGCCCACGATCCTGCGGCTGCACAGGTCCATCACCCCCGCCAGGTACAGCCACCCCTCGCCGGTGGGGATGTGGGTGATGTCGCGGAGCCAGACCGTGTCGAGCGTCTTGACCGAGAAGTTGCGGTCCAGCAGGTTTGGCGCGATCGGATGCTCGTGCCTCGAATCGGTGGTGCTGACGCGGAACTTCCGCTTCACTTTCGAGCGGATCTGGTGCTTGCGCATGAGCCTGGCGATGGTCTTGCGGTTCCTCTTCACGCCCTGGTGGACCAGCTCCGACCGCACACGCGGCGAGCCGTAGGTGCGCCGGCTCTCCTCATGCACGGCCTGGGTCTTCCCGACCAGTTCGGTCTCAGCCGCCTCACGCTTGCCGACGGGGTTCCTCAGCCAGCGGTGGTAGCCGCTGAGGCTCACCCTCAGCACGCGGCAGCGGTCGGCGACTCTGAACTCGGGGACCAGATGATCGCGGATGACCCGCAAGATCATGGGCGGTCTCCTTCCTTCACGAAGAAGGCCGTCGCATTTCTCGAAATGTCCCGCTCGAGCTTCAGCCGCCGGTTCTCCGCCTCCAGCTCGCGCATCCGGGCCGCCATCTGCGCCTCCGTCGGCGGCGTGAAGGGCCCGCCGCCGCCCGACAAGTTCCGCCGCGCCTTGCTCACCCACGCCATGAGCGTGTTGACCGGCATCCCCAGGTTGGCCGCGGCCTCTTCCGGCGTGAGCCCCTCGGCGATCACCAGCTTCACCGCCGACTCACGGTACTCCTGCGTGTACCTTTGCTTCCTGCCCAGATGAACGTGCGCCTTCCGACGGGAAGTATCCCATCGATCGGACCCGTCCACCGGACCTGGGCAACCTCAGGTGCCATGCGTTCCATTCCGAGATCTGGGAGCTTGGAGCAGCCTCACCGCCATACCGATTGCAGCGTTCAAGCTCCTACCCGGTTTTGTCAAGCTCCAAGTTGGGAATCCGGGCACGTTCTGTGCGTGCTTTGTGCGAAGGCTGCGCGAGATGTCGTGGGCTTCACGGCACCGCCGTGTTCACATACCACGGGATGGACCGCCCCATCCATGTTGTGGTCTGGCGGCGGAAGGTGGTCCATTTTTCCATGGGGACGAGCGGGGGTTCGTCGTAGCCTTCGAGGTAGGTGCGGATGAGGTCGTTGCGTTTGACCCAGCGGGCCGCGCCGTCGGCGAAGGCCATGTTGAGGCCTGATTCTTCGTGGTTGTTCCACCAGTCGGGCCACTGGTTGGTGCCGTCGGGTCGTCCGATGTTGAGGGTGACACCGACCGGGGCCGTCTCGTCGTTGTCGTTGTCCATGAAGAGAAATGTTGTGTTGGGGAAGGTGACGGTGCTGACGGTCTTCACGAGGTTGCCGGTGTCCTGGGTGAGCGGCTCTTTGTAAGGATCGTCGGGGTCGTAGTGCCAGCCGAGTTGGGTGCCGATCGCGCCGCGGCCCCGGCCCGACATCACGATGCCGTCGGGATACTTGCCCTCGGAGTACCAGCCGAAGACTTCATAGGAATGGCCGCCGGTGTCGTCGGCCGCGTCGTTGGCGGTCCACATCAGGTCCCAGAGGAAGTCGCGGCCGTACATCTTTGTCAGGTCCTCCAGCGGCGTGCCCTCGAGCATCTGGTTTGGATCGACGCGGTTGCGGGTGGCGGGGCAGAGGGCGGCGTCGGCGTTCGAGAAGACATCGGGGTAGTACCAGCCGACGGAGTCCTCGAACTGGAGCACCTGGGGGTTGAACACCCCACGCTCGTTGTCGGAGGCGTAGGCGGTGGCGGCGATGGCGAGCTGGCGGAGGTTTGACGCGCAGACGGTGCGGCGTGCGGCATCGCGGGCGGCCCCGAGCGCGGGCAGCAGGATCCCGACCAGCAGGGCGATGATGGCGATGACAACCAGAAGTTCGATGAGGGTGAAGGCGCGGCTACGGCGTGGCGGAGCGGCGGCTCCGAGGCGCGGCGGGACTTCGGGGAGGGTGATTGGCACGCCGGGACATCTCCAACTTCCGCTTCCTGCGCGGGCCGGGGGTGTGGTACCGTACCACAATGCCCGGCGTGCCGAAAGCGGCTCGCCGGACCCGAACCCGACCCATCCCCTGCTTGCGACCGGAGTTGCCCATGTTGACTCGCTCGGATTCACTCTCGGTCGTCGCCCTTGGCGTGGCGTTGCTGGCGCCGGCGGCGTCGGGGCAGTTCTCGACGGTCAACATCAACCTGACGGGCGTGAAGATCGAGAAGCCGTTGTTCGGACCGATTCCGAACCAGTTGCGGGATTCGGTCGCGCACCCGATCCCGGCGGGGACGCCGCAACGGCTGAACGCGGCAGCGGGGTACTCGTTCAATCTCGACGCGGTTCTGAACACCACTGGCTTTCTGGCGACGGTCATCCCGCCCGGCTCGACGATGGGGGATGTGATCGACCTGCTGGTGCCGGGCAACTCGAGGCTGCTCACGGGGCATGTGCGGAACCACTCGGGGACGCGGCCCGCGACGATCATCCAGAACCCGTTCACGGGCGTGCTGCCGGTGCTGGAGCTGGATGCGTACCTGATGCTGCGGATCGACCAGGCGGCGGATGGCAAGACGACGTTCGGGCTGGTGGACATGAATATTCCCGGGCTGGCGCTCTTGGGGTCGGCCACCGCGACGAGCGGGAACTGCGTGGTCTCGACGTGGGTGCCCAGCGCGCCGCAGGCGTCGGAGTTCCACTTTGATCAGGCGCCACTCGCCTTCTCGCGTGCGTCGGGGTCGACGGGTCAGGCGGTGATCCGGTATCTGGACGACCCGGCGTTCGGCGCGGTGCTGGGGGGGCACGGGTCGATGACCACGCCCAACCCGGCGACGCCGACGGGGGTGACGCAGGCGCAGTCGCAGTTCACGACGACGGCGGCGCTGGGAATCCCGGGGCCGGGCGGGCAGAACGACAGCGTGTATGTGACAAGCCCGGCCCGGAACATCGCCAGCAACACGAACGCGAACCGGCGGGGGATCGGGCTGGCGGTGTACCCGAACCTGAAGCCGTCATATCCGTCGGGCTGGTTCGGGCAGTGGACGATGGTGTGGGACGTGTACATTCCGCCGCACTCGTGGTGGGCGGATTATCCGGCGAACACGGTGCCGCGAGAGTGGGTGGTCGCGCCGCTGAACACGAACCAGAACAACGACTCGACGGCGGACCTGTTCATCAGGAACGATCCGACCCGCGGCCCGACAATCGGCTGGGGAATCACGGACCTCGGTTCTTACATCTCGACGGGGCTGATCGCGCCCGGGACGTGGATGCGGCTGGCGGTCGTGTCGAACTACTCGGTGAACAACACAACCCGGGTGTTCATCAACGGGACGCTGGTGGGCACGATTCGGGGGGACTGGGTCTACAACGGGGTGGATCGGAGCGCGCCCGCGTACGGTGATGGCGAGGCGGTGCCGCCAGCGACGTGGAGCGGGTGGGGGCAGTTCCCCTCGCCTTGGGCGTTGTCGAGCGGGACGGTGAATCCGGAGGCGGGGCCGACGCCGCTGGCATCGACGTTCTCGCTGTTCGCGGACTTGGGAGATGAGGCGATCGGGGATGGCGGCAAGTCGGAGTCGGTGGTGCTGGCCAACTATCTGTTCGTGGATGACGTGCTGACCGATGCCCAGATCGCCGGGCTGGGGTCGTCGTCGGCGGCGGGGATCCTGTTCACGGGCGTCGTGTGCCGCCCCGACCTGACGGCGTCGGCGATTCCCGGCACGCCGGGCTATGGGCAGCCCAACGGGACGCTGAACAACGACGACTTCTTCTACTACCTGTCGCAGTTCGCGGCGGGGAACCTGGCGGTGGCGGACATGACCACCACGGCGATCCCGGGCTCGCCGGGATATGGCGTGCCCAACGGCTCGATCAACAACGACGATTTCTTCTACTACCTGAGCCTGTTCGCGGCCGGATGCTGAGGCACGGAGGACGGCACGTCGGCTCGGGCGCAGAGGAGTGCGTGCCGCGGGTATCGCTGGCGGCCTACCTGCCACCGGCGGCGCTGGGCCGCGCACCGTTGAGAATTCTGCTTGCGGCACCCCCGACCGCGCGGTAGGCTGAGTGCTTCCGCTTCACCGGGAGGGTCATCATGCGCACAATGCTCGGGCTCGCGATCTGCGTCGGCGCGACGAGCGCCGTGGTTGGCGGTTGCAAGTCGGGCGGCGAGCGTGAAGACGAGGACCGGTCGGTCCCCCACGCCGCCATGGCGCGCCACATGGCCCGCACCGGCCCGAGCGGAGACGTGCCCGCCGACGCGATCTGGGACGCCAAGTTGCGGCGCGACGAGATGCTGCGCACGGCGATCGCGCGGGGCACGCCCAACGATGGCCCCACCGTCGAGTGGCTCGGCCCGGGCAACGTGGGCGGGCGCATCCGCTCCATCCTGATCCATCCGACCAACCCCAGCGTGATGTGGGTGGGCGGCGTGACCGGCGGCGTGTGGAAGACGACCGACGCCGGCGCCTCGTGGCTGCCGCTGGACGACTTCGTGCCCAGCCTGACCATTGGCTGCATGGCAATGGACCTCGGCAACCCGGACATCCTGTACGCGGGAACCGGCGAGGGCTTCTTTGAGACGATCGAGGGCACGTCCAACACCGCGGCCCCGCCGGGCGCGGGCGTGTTCAGGTCGATCGACGCCGGCGAGACGTGGACGCAACTCGCCTCCACCACGGGCCCGGACTGGCGGTGGGTCAACCGCCTCGTCTTCGCGCCGGGCTCCAGCACGGTGATGCTCGCCGCCACCTCGGCCGGGCTGTTCCGCTCGACCGACGCCGGGACATCATGGACGCAGACGGCGGTGGGGCAGTACTTCGACGTGGACTTCCACCCGACAGACCAAAGCCGGGCGGTGGCGGGCGGGCATGATTTCACGCCGCGGTACTCGCTGGATGGCGGGCAGACATGGCAGGCGGCGACGGGCGCGTCGGGCCATCGGGTCGAGTTGACCTATGCGCCCAGCAACCCGGCGACCGTGTACGCCGCGGTGGCCGACCACTCCAATCGCCTCCGCCTGCATCGATCGACCGACGCCGCCCAGACGTTCACGCAGCAGCCGGCCACCACGGTCATCAGCACGCTGGGGGCGTACACCGGCGTGCTGTGGGTCGACCCCTTCAACGCGGACATCGTGCTCATGGGCGGCCAGCAGATGTTCCGGACGCTCAACGCGGGCGTGTCGTTCGGCGGGACATTCGGCTCGGTCCATGCCGACCATCACATCATCGTGAACCACCCGCAGTACAACGGCACCACCAACAAGACCATCTTTTTCGGCAACGACGGGGGCATCCATCGGTCCACGGATTCCGCTGGAAGCACGGCCATCCCGCTCAACAACAACCTCCGCATCACCCAGTTCTACGGGGCGGCCAGCCACCCCGCCACCGGCTGGGTGCTGGCGGGGGCCCAGGACAACGGCACGCAGAGGTACACCGGGAACGCCAACGGGTGGGCCAGCGTCATCGGCGGCGACGGAGCCTTCTGCGCGTCGGACCCCACCAACTCCAACGTCTGGTATGGCGCGACGCAGCGACAGGCGATCCGGCGCAGCACCAACGGCGGAACCTCGTTCAGCTCGATTACCTCGGGCCTCACCGACGCCGGCACGCTCAACACCAACTTCATCCCCTTCTACACGCTCGACCCCAACGAGTCCAACCGCATGCTCGCGGCCGGGCGCCGCCTGTGGCGTTCCAACAACGTGCGGACCGGCGCTCCCCCGACCTGGAGCATTATCAAGCCCAGCATCGAGGTTCCCGATCCCCCGCCCCCGCCGCGCGACCCGGACCCGGACCACTACGTCCAGAACTCGCCGCTCAACATCTCGACCATGACGGTGGCCACCGGCAACTCTGACGTGGTCTGGGTCGGGTACAACAACGGCGAGGTCGCGTTCTCGACCAACGGCACCGCCGTCACGCCGGCTTGGACCCGCGTCGATACCAACGGCTTGGGTCTGCCCGATCGCTGGGTTTCTCGGATCGTGATCGACCCCGCCAATCACAGCCGTGTGTATGTCGCCCTGCTGGGCTACGCCGCCGACAACCTGTGGCGCACGACCGACTCGGGCCAGACCTGGCAGGACATCTCGGGCGACCTGCCCAGCGTGCCGGTGGCCGCGCTGGCCGGGTCGGCCTGCCCGCCACGTCTGTTCGCGGGGACCGACATCGGCCTGTTCGAGTCGCCCGACGACGGCGCGACGTGGGCACCCTCGCTGCCGGGCGTCGGGATGGCCCCAGTCGAAGAGCTCGTCTGGCGAGATCCGGAAACCCTGCTCATCGTCACCCACGGGCGCGGCGTGTACCTGGGCCACATGCCAAGCCCCGTCTGCCCGCCGGACCTCACCACCACCGCCATCGTCGGCGCGCCGGGCTATGGCACGCCCAACTGCGTGCTCAACAGCGACGACTTCTTCTACTACCTCGCCCAGTTCGCCGCGGGCAATCTTGCGGTGGCGGACCTGACCACCACGGCGATCGCCGGTGCGCCGGGATATGGCGTGCCCAACGGAGTGATCACCAACGACGACTTCTTCTTTTACCTGAGCCTGTTCGCGGCCGGGTGCTGAACAGCCCGGGGTGTGTCACCAAGCGGACTGCTTTGCCTTTCCTGCGCACCAGAGGACCCGCCGCACAGACGCACAGAGTCGAAAGGCGTTTCGCCTCCCTCCGCGCCCGCTGCGCTCCGCGGTGAGCCTCGCGGTTTCCGATTGCCGGTGCGGGCAAGCCTCGTGCGATTCTTGTCGCCTCGTGGCTGTGCGTAAAGGCCGACGCCAGTGCCGGCACCGCGTCCGCCCTCCGTCGCCGCGTCGCTTCGCCTGGCTTACCGCGGCTCAAACACATACGACCGCCCCGCCCACGCGATCGGCCGCCGCGCCGCCAGTCCAGACGCCGATCGCCACATGATCCACGCCGTGATCGCGAAGCCCAGCGGGTTCACCGCCGCCGACCACCACGGCGCGCGCTGCTTGGCGTACATCCAGAAGACCAACCCTCCCCACAACCCCGTCGCCACAATCGCGGCCCCCGCGCCCACTGCCCGCAACCAGCCCGACGCACCATCCGCAACCGCCGGGATCACGCCCCCCGCCACCACCGCCACCGGCAGGATCGCGCACGCCAGCGCCAGCCGCATCGACCACTTCCGCAGCCTCGACACCTTGCGCCCCGACCCCGCGACGAAGATCCGCGTCCACCCGCGCACGAAGGCGTCCCACGAGTCGTACATCGCCGCCACCAGCAGACCGTCGGCCGGGAACACCCCCACCGCCAGCCCCGCGTCGGCGGTCAACCTCGCCAGCGCGAAGTCCTCCATGATGTCGCCCGCCACCGCGGCGTGCCCGCCCAACCTGTCATAGTCCTCGCGCCGGACCATCACGAACTGCCCATTCACGAACGCGCGCCGGTTGCTGGTGCGATTGGCCCGCAGCGGTGGGAACTCATACGCCAGCTCGATCACGCACGCGGGTTGCACCAGCCGCTCGAACCAGTGTCGATGCCGCAGCGTCGAGAGCAGCGTGACCATCCCCAGGTTCCTCTCGCGCCGCAGCGCGCCCGCCGCCCGCAGGCAGTCCGGGTCCATCGTCACGTCCGCATCCAGGAACAGCAGCAGGTCCGCCGAGCGTGCCGCCTCCGATGTCTGGGCCGCGTGCCACAGCGCGTTGACCTTGCCGGCCCATCCCTCCGGGCACGCCCCGACATCCAGCAGCTCAAACCGCGCGTCCCCGTCGATCGCTTCGATCGCCCGCTCGCGTGTGCGATCGGTGCAGCGGTCCATCGCGACGACCATGCGCAGGTCGACGCCCCGCTGCGCCCGCAGCGAGCCCAGCACCGCCCCGATTGCGTCCTCTTCGTTGTACGCCGGCACGATCGCGCACACGCGCTCCGCAACCGGCGCCGCCTCTGCCAGCCCCACCCCCGAGCGCAGCGACGGCACCTGGCGGGCAGTCCGAATCGCCCGCAGAATCGCCACCGTCCCGATCGCCCCCAGCCCGATTGAACACGCGATCCACAACAAAATGAGCGCGTCCCAGATCACTCGGAGACAAGCATAGACGAGGAGAGAACGCCCTGGGTTCCTGGGTGCTCAACTCGGGACGCGAGACCCGGACCCTGAGTCGGGCGTTCAAAGGCCTCGGTCCTTGAGGTCGGCCTCTTCGCGGACTTCGCGCCCTTGGCGTTGAGGCCCAAGAACCCCGTTCCCTACTCGCGCTTCAGCCGCCTCAGCTCCGCCATCGTCGCCTCCAGTTGCCGCTTCACGATCCGGATCTTCAACTGCGACCGCACCCGCGTCAACAACTCCAGCCGATTCACCGGCTTGGTCAGAAAGTCGTCGGCCCCGCACTCCACGGCCCGCTCCACGTCCCCCACCTCATTCAGCGCGGTGACCATCAGCACGGGGATGTCCCGTGTCGCCGGGCTCCCCTTGATCCGCGCGCACGCCTGGAACCCGCTCATCCGGGGCATCATCACGTCCAGCAGCACCAGGTCCGGCGGCGACCGGTCCACCTCATCCAGCGCCTCCTGCCCATCCCGCGCCACCCGCACCTTGCACCCCAGGTCCTCCAGGTACGCCTGCAGGAGTTCCAGATTCTGCTCGTTGTCATCGACGATCAGCAGCGTGCAGGCCGCGATCTCGGCGGCCTCCGAAGAGGCCGGTGCCGCCCTGCTCGACCCCGATGGCGTCCCGGCGGTGCTCATGCGGGAGTCTAGCCCGGATCATCGTGGCAGAGACTATCGCCACGCGCCCCCGCCGCCTCACACCGGGACCGTATCCTGCACCCGAATCCCCTGGATCAACTTCGCCACCTCATCCACCTGCGCCGTGGTGCCCACGATCCACGCGGGCCAGCACGCCCGCCCAACCACCTGCGTCTGCATCAGACCATCCCGCAAAAACCGCGACAGCCGCTTGACCGGAATGTCCCCCAGCCGATCCGACGGCAGTGTCATCGCCACCTGCAAGCGCCCCGGCTCCGGGATCACAAACGCCCACGCCTCGGGCTCGCCGGCCGGGCCATACACCAGCGCCCACGACCACGGCACACCCATCCACTTGAGCGACTCAACCACCCCCGGCAACTGGGCCAAGGCTTGGCGGGCATGGTCAAACGCCGGGGACGCCTCCACCATCAGCCCCGCCCGCAGCTCGGCCACCGTGGGCATGGCAAACCGGTTGGACCACGACGGCTTGGGCTTCAGACTGCTTGGGCGCATGCCGGGGTTCCTGCGTGACTCCCCGGGAAAATGCCGGGGCGAGAGGGTGGGGGAACTGGAAGGCGGTGAACGCGGAGAGGGTTTGGACGACGGGCGTAGGACGGCCCCGCCGTGGGGTGGCGGGCCGTGGGCGATCTGTGGATAACCCGGTTGAGAACCGTATGTATGGTCTGGAAACGCGAGAAGTTGCGTTTCAGAATCCGAGAGGATTTGTAGGCGGGGTCAGGGCGGGAGTCGCTCTCGAGTGAATCCGGATTCACTGAAATTCCGCACGCCGCCAAGCGTATGTATTTGGCACGGATCGATCCCGATCGGTCCAGTGACTCACCGCGGGGTGGACCGTCGTGCTGGACGACGGGACGATCATCGCGTCCGGGCTCCACAAGGTTGCTGACGCGCCACCAGGGGGCCCGAAAGGTGGCATGGCTGTGGCTCTGCACAGCAATGCCGAGTCCCCCAGCGCGTCCACTTTTTCGCGCATGCCTGTTCAGCCCAGCAAGCATTCCACCCGTCCGCCGCCAGCTCCCCTCCCCTACACTCTACCCCATGTCCGCCTTCTACACCCTGGAGTTCGAGAAGCCCCTGGCCGACCTCGAACGACGGATCAAGCAGGCCGAGCAGCAGGTCGGCTCGGCCCCGGATCCCGCCGCGCCCCCCGCCGACCTGCCCGCGCTGCTGGCCGAGCGCGATGCCATGCTCACCGACATCTACTCCCGCCTCACGCCCTGGGACACCGTCCGCGTCGCCCGCCATCCCTCCCGCCCCCAGACCCGCGACTACATCGCCATGATGTGCCGGGATTTTGTGGAACTGCACGGCGACCGCCGCTTCGGCGATGACCCCGCCCTGGTCACCGGCTTCGGACGCATCGGCGCCCACCGCTGCATGGTGATCGGCCATCAGAAAGGGCGGGAAACCGCGGAAAAGGTCGCGTGCCACTTCGGGTGCGCCCACCCTGAGGGCTACCGAAAGGCACTGGCCAAGATGCGCCTGGCCGCCAAGTTCAAGGTCCCGGTCGTCACGCTGGTCGACACCCCCGGCGCCTACCCCGGCCTGGAGGCCGAGCAGCGTGGACAGGCCGAGGCGATCGCGGTGAACCTGCTGGAGATGAGCCGCCTGCCGGTGCCGATCGTCTCGGTCGTGATCGGCGAGGGCGGGTCCGGCGGCGCGCTGGGGATCGCGGTCGCCGACCGCGTGGCCATGCTCCAGCACTCGTGGTACTCGGTCATCTCGCCCGAAGGCTGCGCGGCCATCCTCTGGAAGCAGGCCAACGAGCAGACCAACTCCGCGGCGGCGAAGTCGCTGAAACTCACAGCGTCCGATAACATCGAACTGGGGATCATCGAAGACATCATCCCCGAGCCGCCGGGCGGAGCCCACCGCGCCAAGGACGTGGTCGCACGCCGCATCGAGCGATGGGTGTCCGACACCCTGGACGGTCTGAAAGACCTTGACCCCACAGTACTTCTGGAGCGCAGGTACCAGCGATTCCGCAAGATGGGGTCGATGGCGGCGACCCCCGGCACCGACCTGCCCCAAGCCGAGTGATGGCCCCGGCACCCCGGCCGCAGCCCGGTTTGGACGCGCCAGGCTGGCATGATTCATCCACCGTTTCTGGGTAGGGCGTCGCCCCCGCTTTGACAGGATAGGCAAAGCCGACTAGGCTTCGCCGCTTCCAAGGCGACGCGAGGCGTTTGTTCGTTCTGAAGCTGTGTTGTGTATGGTAAAGGGTTTGGGTGAGTTGGCCGCGGCGTGGGCCGGGGCATGGGGAGATCGTGTGGGCAAGAAGGCTCCATCCCGCGCCACACCCGCCAAACCGGCGAAGTCACCCGCCAAGCATCCGGCCAAGCCGAAGGCGATCGCCAAGCCTGCGGCGAAGCCGACTGCCAAACCCACCAAGCCCGCGAGCAAGCAGGCCGCCAAGCCGACGCCCAAGAAATCCAAGGCAGTTGTGGCTGCGGCATCCAAGCCGGCCAAGCCAGGTTCCATCGCCAAGGGCGGCGCGGCGAAGCCCGCCGCCGGTAAAGTACCCGCCAGCGCGCCTCCCAAGACGGCGACGGTGACGCCCAAGACGCCGGCCGGCAAGCCAGGTACCGCCGCGAAGCCCGCGGCCCCTGCAAAGCCGCCCGTGGGCAAGCCCACTCCCGGCAAGCCGACCGGCGCCAAAGTCGCCGATCCGCCAAAGGTGATGGCCAAGGGTCCGGCCAAGGGTCCGGCTAAGGGTCCGGCTAAGGCGGCCGACAAGGCACCGGAGAAGGCGCCCGACAAGGCGCCCGACAAGGCTGCGGAGGTCGTGACGCTCGGGCCCG